>CAYPKQ010000027.1:0-17424 GCA_964411355.1 uncultured Lachnospiraceae bacterium | reverse complement strand
CTCGTTTTTAATGGGGTTTTTGAGGCCTGTATTAGTAAAAAACGCATAAAAAGCAAAAAAATTATTGACAAACAACCTGTTATATGGTAAAATGACATATGAACAATATCTTTTTTGTGTTTTGACTTTTGTATTATTTTGACAAAACACTTGTGCGCTCCCGTGACCTTAAATCAACCGCCCTTTACAGGGAGGGGCAGGGGGGATTTTTTGTGCATGGACGCAGGGGTATTAGTTTATAATCTTATCTGCAAAGCTTCTGCTTTATAATTGGGAAGGCAAAATATGGCTAGCCATATTTCTTTTATCTTCTATCTCCGATAGAAGATAATTCATCCTTTTTGGTTGTGGAGCAAAGCGAAGCCGAAAGATTCAATATTTTAGGAGGAAAATATTATGAACAAGAGAATTTTCAGTTTGGTTCTCGCTCTCGTAATGCTCGCACTTTGTTTCGTAGGCTGTAGCCCTGCAGCAAATGACGGCGACGACACAGATGCTGTTGATACAAGCAATGGCGATGTTGTAAGCGGTGAGAAGAATGAGAACAAGGTTATCGTCGGTAGCACAACAGAGCTTGCGGGCGATTTCCGTTGGCCCGGTTTCGGCGGTAGCAGCGCAGGTGCTGCTGACCAGGACGTAAACGGTCTTATCACAGGTTATTCCACAATGGAAACAAACCAGGGCGGTGCATACGTTTGGAATGACACCGTTGTTAAGAGCCACACCGAAGAGGAAAATGAAGCAGGCGACCTCGTTGTAACAATCGAGATCAATCCCGGTCTTATTTTCAGCGACGGAACAGAAGTTAAGGCTGTTAACTATCTCGCATATGTACTTGCATTCAGCTCCCCTGTATCTGTAAATGCAGGTCACACAGGTATGTCCGGTCAGGCTATGGTAGGTTATAAGTCCTTCGCAGCTTACTGCGGCGAGGATGTTGTTGCAGAGGGCGCTACAAAGGAATTTGCAGGCATCCGTCTTCTCGGCGACTACAGCTTCTCTCTTACGATCAGTGCTGAGGCAGGCTACTATCCTTACTACTTCGCAAATACATACGGTGCAGTTACACCTTATCCCCTTGACCTTGTTCTTGGCGAGGATGTAGAGGTTAAGGACGACGGTAACGGCGCATACCTCACAGAGGCTTGGTATGCAAAGGCTGCTGATTCTACAGCAGAGGCTCTCACATATGAGAAGTCCAATCACCTTAAGGAAGCTCGTTACGATGTAACAAAGTATGCTTTCTCCGGTCCTTACGTAATTTCTGAGTGGGATGAGGGCACAAAGGAGTGCACACTTACACTTAACCCCAACTATGCCGGTAACTTCGAGGGCCAGAAGCCCTCTATCGAGACTATCGTATATGTAAAGATAGTTCAGGAAACACAGCTTGACCAGTTCAAGAGCGGTGCTGTGGATATCCTTTCAGGTATCACAGGCGGTTCCGATACACAGGCAGCTCTCGCAGCAGTTGACGAAAGCAACGGCAAGTTTGCTGAGGTTCACTACCAGAGAGCAGGCTACGGTAAGCTCCAGTTCGAGTGCGACTTCGGTCCCACAATGTTCGAGTCTACCCGTCAGGCCATCGCTTATGTGCTTAACACATCCGAGTTCGCTCAGGCGTTCACAGGCGGTTACGGTACAGTTGTTTACGGTCCTTATTCTCCCGACTTTGATATGTGGACAGCGGTTGAGGACACAATCGAGCTCACAGAGTATGCTTACTCCGTTGAGAACGCAAAGCAGGCTCTCATTGATGGCGGTTGGATTTACAACTCCAAGGGTGAGGACTTCGTTGAAGGTCAGACAGGCGTTGACGCTGTTCGTTACAGAAAGCTTACAGCTGAAGAGGCTGAGATTACAGGCGGCGTAAACAAGACATATGCTTCTGTTGCAAACACAGACGGTGTTGAGTACAAGACTGTTGAAATTGGCGGCGAGTACTATATGCCTCTCGTAATCAACTGGTTCGGCACAACTCCCAACGACGTTACGGATATGCTTGCTGCAAGACTTGTTGGCACAGATGATGTAAACGCTCTCGGTATGGTAGTTCGTAGCGTAACAGGTGACTTCGATAAGCTCCTTGGCGAGATCTACCGTGAAGAGTCCTACGGTTACGGCGGAACACCTACATACGGTATGTTCAACCTTGCAACCGGCTGGAACAACGCAGTTTATGACTATGCTTATAACTGGTCTCTTGATCCTGCTTACTTCGGATATTCTACCAACAAGCTCTTTGATGCATACGATGTAGCATTCCCCTATGATATGACAGGCGAAAAGCTCACATATGCTGAGGCTGTTGAGGCATCCGGCGATAAGCTTGGTATGGATTACCTCTCCATGGCAATGGTTTACAATGCAAAGACTGTTGACGAGTACAACGAGTGGTGGGGTGCTTACATCGAGAGATGGAATGAGCTTGTTCCCGACGTTCCGCTTTACTCCAACTACTACTTCGATATTTACAATGCAAAGATCCAGAACTTCGAAACCAGCCCGTTCTGGAGCCCTGTTGACGCTCTTCTTTACTGCACAATCGCAAACGCAGAATAATTTAAGTAAGAGCTGCTTATAAGTTAGTTTAACTTTTTTAGCAATCCGTTATGGGGGCGGCCTTCGGGCTGTCCCCGTAACTTGCTTTAAATAATGCGCCCTTTATTTAGGTGGTAGGGGCGACCTGTGGGTATGTCCATGGGAAAAACGACTTGTGACATATGCGCAGGTCACCCCTACAATGTAGGAATTATAAAAATCTATGCCCCGTGGTGTGGGGGCAGGAACGGAGAGTATTTACTATGGGTAAATATATACTGAAAAGATTGGGATATATGCTTGTGGTATTCCTGATTCTATCTCTCCTTATGTATCTGGTATATGCAATGATCCCTTATGATAGGGCAAGAGCCGAGGCGGAGAACTGGAAACAGGTCTATAAGAATGACCCCGTCGGCTTTGAAAACAAATATCAGGAGCTGCGTAAGGAATTGGGACTTGACCAAAATGTATTTGTCAGATATCTTGGCTGGGTCGGTGTTATGCCGATAAACGGTCAATATCAAGGTATTCTTCAGGGGAATATGGGTTATAGCTATGTCTATGACAGGCCTGTTCAAGAGGTTTTGGGTAAGCCTATGAGAAATACCATATTTATAAATATTTTTGCTACTATACTCGGACTTGGAATAACCATTCCGCTGGGTATCTTCTGCGGTGTTAAGCGCGGAAGTAAGCGTGATACTGCGGTTCAGGTCGCAACGATCGTGGGATATAGTATCCCCGTGTTCATTTCGGCAATTTTGTTCATCTGGATATTTGCTATAAAGCTCGGGTGGTTTCCTGTTTCTGGAATGAAAACCCCCGGATCTAACTTTACCGGAATAAAAAAATATCTGGACGAGCTTTATTATATGGCTCTTCCGCTTATAGTTATGACGGTAACGTCTCTGGGCGGTATGACAAGATACGTGCGCTCATCCATGATCGAGGCGCTGAGCATGGACTGTATCCGTACTGCAAGAGCAAAAGGTCTGCGCGAGAAGATCGTTATTTTCAGCCATGCATGGAGAAATGCACTTATTCCGATCATCACCCTCGTTGTTGGTTGGTTTCTCAGCATCTTCTCGGGCTCGATCATGATAGAAAACATCTTCGGTCTTAACGGTATAGGCAGAATTTATATCAATTCTCTTACCCAAAAGGATTTTGAGGTCGTTCTTCTGCTTCAGATGTTCTACGTTATCATAGGACTTATGGGTAACCTCGTGATCGATATTCTCTACGGCTTTGCCGATCCGAGAATCAGAGTAAACAAGTAAGGGGGCAGTAAAAATGAGTAAAAATAATAATGCCTCCGTCAGAAAGAGCACGGGTCTCGGTCAAACGCTTCGCCGCACTTTCTTTGGCGGTCTTTTCGGCGGCGCAAAGGAATATACCATTGCCGATGAGCGCTATGACAGCCCCTCAAAGCTTGCTGTGAAAAGATTTTTCCGCAAGCCCCTTGCAACAGGTGCGGTTATCGTGCTTGCATGTATGTTTATTTTCGTTTTTGTCGGCCCGCTTTTTGAACCCGTTGACCTTTCATATACAGAGGTGTTCCATAAAAATGTTGCTCCTAATATGAGCATGATGAAGGTTCCCTCCGAGATGAAGAACAATACTGTTTCCATCTCTTCGAGAGGCTCATTTACCATAGGTCTTGACGGCGACGGAAACGTTCATATGTGGGGATACTATTATTCGCTTTCAAGTGACCCGAAGCGTGACGTTATGCAAGTTCCGAAAGAGGTTCAGGATGCAAATATCAAGTTCGCTGCAGCAGGAACAGACCATTGTATCGCCATTGGTGACGACGGAACTGTTTACGGATGGGGAGAATATGATAACGGTCAGTACGGCCTTGACGGTCGTATGACTGATATTTGCAAATATAAGCAGCCTGAGGAGCTTATTGAGGGCAAGATAGATGTTGCAAATGTCAAGCAGCTCATTTGCGGTAATCAGGTTACAGCTATTCTTATGAATGACGGTACTCTCTATTGCTGGGGTAACGATATGTCCGGTGCTATGAATATGGATTCCGTTTATAAGGAATATTCAAATAATGGCAAGATATTCAGCGAGATTCATTTTACAAATACCGATCTTTTCGCTATTACAAATGAAGGCGAATTTATAGTTGGTAAAAATAAGCAGTATGATCTCTATAACGGCGTTAATACTATTGAATATATAGGTGAACGTGATATAGTTGATTTTGCGGCAACAGGCGATAGCCTTGCACTGCTTCTAAGTGATGGGGAGCTCATTGCACTTGGTACAATCAAAACTGCACCTTCTCTTCCCGAGGGCGAAAAGATCGCTTCACTTTCTGCCGGAATGCGTCACTTTACGCTTCTCACAGAGAGCGGAAAGGTTATAGCCTGGGGTAACGGAAAGCTGGATCAGACAAAGGTTCCTTCGTCCCTTGAAGAAAGCGGTGCTGTCGATAATGTGATTTCAACCGGTTTCCAGAATTATGCTTATAAGGACGGCAAGCTTGTTGATACTTGGGGTCTCAAGGGCTATCTTATGGGTACCGATGACCTTGGACGTGACGTATTTAACAGAGTTATGAACGGTGGTAAGATGACAATGACCATCGGTGCTGTTGCCGTTATCGTTGCATCTATTATTGGCGTTATTATGGGATGTGTCATGGGTTATTTCGGCGGCTTGGTCGATCTTGTACTCATGAGAATAACAGAGATATTCTCTGCGATACCCTTCCTGCCATTTGCACTTGTGCTTTCGGCGGTATTGCAGGGATCCAATCTGAAGGAAGACACCCGAATCTTTATTATCATGATAATTCTCGGTCTGCTTTCATGGACAGGTCTTGCGAAAATGGTTCGCGGACAGGTTCTTGCAGAGCGTGAAAAGGAATTTGTTATTGCAGCAAAAGCCATGGGCGTTAAGGAAAAGAGAATTGCATTCAGACATATTCTGCCTAATGTAATCTCCGTTATCCTCGTTTCGCTTACACTCGATTTTGCAACCTGTATGCTTACAGAGTCATCTCTCTCATATCTCGGCTTCGGAGTTCAGCTCCCCCGTCCTACATGGGGTAATATCCTTGACGGATGCCGCGATTCTCTGGTAATTCAGAATTACTGGTGGCGTTGGCTCTTCCCGGCAATTTTCCTTTCTCTTGCAGTTATCTGTATCAACATCATCGGAGACTCTCTGCGTGACGTTCTCGATCCCAAATCGGAGGTGGAAAAATAATGCCGTTACTTGAAGTTAAAAATCTGCACACATATTTTAAAACACGAAACGGTACCGTTAAGGCGGTAAATGACGTTTCCTATTCAATTGAGCGCGGAAAGACCCTCGGTATCGTTGGCGAATCCGGCTCGGGAAAAAGCGTTTCCGCAATGAGTATTCTTCGCTTGCTTGATGCAAACGGATATATTGCGGGCGGCGAGATCAGCTTTGATGGCAAGGATCTTGTGAATATGTCCACAAATGACCTCTATCATATCAGAGGTAACAGAATTTCGGTTATTTTCCAAGAGCCCATGACCAGCCTTAACCCCGTATTTACAGTTAAAAAACAGCTTTCCGAGCCTTTTATCATCCATCAGAAGATGACGAAAAATCAGGCAGCGGAAAAATGCATCGATATGCTTCGAGCGGTTCAGATTCCGAACCCCGAGGCTGTTGCAAAGCAATATCCCCATCAGCTTTCGGGCGGTATGCGCCAGAGAGTTATGATAGCAATGGCACTTGCCTGCAAACCGGATATTCTTATAGCAGATGAGCCTACAACCGCTCTTGATGTTACCATTCAGGCGCAGATCCTTCGCCTTATGAACGATCTTCAGCGTGAAAACGGAACTGCTATTATGTTCATTACCCATGACCTTGGCGTTATCAATGAAATGGCAGACGATGTTGTGGTTATGTACTGCGGACAGGTTGTTGAAAGAGCTCCCTCAAAGCTTATTTTTGCAGATTGCAAAATGAGCCATCCTTATACGGAGGGGCTTATGTATTCGATTCCGAGGCTTAATGACGATCGAGCAAAGCTCGATCCAATTCCCGGCGTCGTTCCCCATCCTCTTGATCTTCCCAAGGGCTGTAAATTTGCTCCAAGATGCAAATATTGTACGGGAAAATGCCTTGAGGAAGAGCCTGCTCTTGCGCAGGTATCTGAGGATCAGTGGGTAAGATGCTTCTATCCCGAAAAGAGCGAAAGGAGAAGTGAAGAGCATGCAAAAGCTGTTGTCAATCAAGAATCTTAAAAAATACTTCCCCTTGGCGAAATCCGGGCTTTTCCAGAAGGAACAGCTCTATGTAAAGGCTAATGAGGATATCTCCATTGACATTTTCGAGGGAGAAACCTTCGGTCTTGTCGGAGAATCGGGATGCGGAAAATCTACTCTCGGAAGAGTTCTTCTTCAGCTTTATGATCAGACTGCCGGAAGCAGCATGTATTATGGCAGAACCATCGGTCAGGTTGCTCCCGCATATGTTTTCGATACTATAAAGAATGCACCTCAATATATTGCAAAATATCAGAAGGCAGAGGAAAAAGCTCGTCAGCTTACCGAAAAATGCGATAATCTTGGCGAAAAAGCAACCTTTTTCGATCTTCAGGAAAAGAATCTTGCTCTTGCCGAGGCGAGAACTGCTCTTGATAATGTTGCAAAGATCCTTGGCGGTTTTTCCGTAAAGGATACAAAGGTCGGAGCCGATCTTTTGCTTGAGCGTTACGGTTATTCGGTAAAAATGGCGAAGCTCGGTGAAAAGCTCTCGGATAATAAGCTTGAAATAGAGCTTCTTGAAAATGACGGTAAACCCGATGAAGGACAGAAAAAGCTTGCAAAGCTCAAGGCAGAAAACAGTGAGCTTGAAGCAAATATTAAGGGATTTGAGTCACAGATTTCCGATTGTGATAAAAAAATCGCGACTCTTAAGGCAAAATATGCTTCGGATGAGGAATTTGCTCGGTATGAAGCAATGCTCGATGACGGTATAGATCTTTCAAGACTTAAAGGTGAGGAGATGCGTCTGCTTCGCAAGGATCTGCAGATAATCTTCCAGGACCCTTATTCATCCCTTAACCCCCGTATGACGGTCGGTCAGATCATCGAGGAAGGACTTATAACCCATAAGTTCTTTAAGCCCGGTTCGCCCAAGATGCAGGAATATGTATTTGAGGTGATGGCGTCTTGCGGACTTCAGCCCTATATGTATAATCGCTATCCCCATCAGTTCTCGGGCGGTCAGAGACAGAGAATCTGTATTGCAAGAGCACTTGCTGTAAAGCCTAAATTTGTGGTTTGCGATGAGTGCGTTTCGGCACTTGACGTTTCTATTCAGTCTCAGATCATCAACCTTCTTCAGGATCTTAAGGATCAGGAAAAGCTGACATATCTCTTTATTTCCCATAACCTTTCCGTTGTTCGTTATGTTTCGGACAGAATCGGAGTTATGTACCTTGGAAATATGGTTGAGGTTGCGGACACGGACGATATTTTCGCCGATCCTCGCCATCCTTATACCATTGCGCTTCTCAGCTCTATCCCCACTACCGATCCCGAGAGCCTTACAAAGGAAAGAATACTTCTTGAAGGAAATATTCCAAGCCCTATAAGACCTCCGTCCGGATGTAAATTCCATACCAGATGCTATATGGCTTGTGATGAATGTAAGAGAGTTCCGCCGCAGCTTCAGGAGATTGCGCCCGGTCACTTTGTCGCTTGTCATTTCCCGGAGCGTAAGCTGGATGAAAACGGTAATTATCTTTTCAAGGTGAATAAATAATTTTTCGGAGGCGATGTAATGTTCTTTTTCAGAAAAAAACTAAAAAAATCTACAAAAGAAGATGAGGTCGCCTTTGGAGAGATGATGCAAGAGGAAAAGATAGGCTTTCTTGACGAATTTGCAATGCTTGTTTCCGCATTTCTCGTCATAGTGCTTCCTTGCCTTTTGCTCCTTGTAGGACTCAGTGCCCTGGCAATGCTTGTTTTGGGTATATTCTGATAGGGGAAAATATCTATCATTTAAAGAGAATGAATCAGTTGCTTTTTAGGCTTTTGGTTCATTCTTTTTTTATTTCTTAATGAGAAACGGGTTTTATAAGTGTCGTTTGAAAAAATCTGTAAACCAAAGATAATAGGGACTGATGCTTCAGCCCCTATGAAAAACATTATTTTCTTGCCAGATAAAGATCGTTAAAGATATCCTTTATCTCATAAATATCAAGCGCAGTCTCGTCCTGCATGAGAACATCCATATTTCCAAGAGCAAGCATCGACCAAGAGCCGCTCCAGTTAAGAACATATGTGAGCTTGAGCCCCTCATCCATCATCCTCTTAACGATCTCAAGCTGCTCACGGCAACTGAATATCTCACTTTGAACCTCTCCATTGGAAGCATTTGCTTTGAGAGAGCCGGAAGGTCCAAATTCGGTGAGAGCTGCGGGCTTTCCGCTAAGCTCCATAAGCGAGAGATAGCATTTTTCACTTCCGTTGACCTCAAAATTGCCTGAGGTGTACCAGTCGTTTCCGGCAATATCGCAATAATCATCTCCCGGATAACCATAGGTTGTTGGAACGGGTGACGACTTGCTGTTTGTAACATTTGGACTATATGCCCAGACCAAGTGTTTTAGTCCAAGCTCCTCTGTATAATACCGGTAAACGTATCTCCAAAGCTCGATAAAAATGTCCTCGGAGACGGGACGTGTAACAGATACTCCGTTTTCATCAAATGTCTGAATAGCGCACCACCAGAACCAATTACCATTATGCTCATGGAATGGACGCCAGATAACGGGATAGCCTTCCTTATCAAATTCATTCAGAATATTGCCCGCATAGCTGAGGATCTCCTTGAAACGGCTGTTAAGCGCAGTTCCCTCGGTCATAAGCTCTATCCATTTATCCTCGCCGCCAAGCTCACCGCGGCAAACGCCTTGCGTGGTATAATTTCCCGTGGGATTTTCCATGTGGTAGCTGAAGGAAACTATGCCGCCCATCTCGATATATTCCTTACATTCTGCTATTATACCGAGTGTTTTTTCATTTAGAGATGTCATGCTATCAAGGTCAAAGGCAACAAGTGCGGGATATGTCCCCGATGCCTCATAGGCATCATTTAAAAAAGTCTTTAGTGAATTTTGGGTGCTTGAAAGATGCTGAGCGGGCATATAATGAGTTTCATCATTATAAACCGTGTTGATGAGAGAAAGCAGCTCATCCTTTGTATAAACATAATTGGGAACAGCCCCTGCATCAAGAGGATAGCTTACAAAATCAACCTCCTCCGCCGAAAGCATAGAGCCCTCAGAAGAATCATTAAGCTCAAGGATTTTTGAGCAACCGTCTGCAAGATTCATTTTCTTTTGCTCCGTATAGCCTATAAGCTCCTCACCCGTCATGGGATTTATTAGAATTACATATCCCCTGAAATAGAGATTTTGCTTTGCATTTTCAAGTGAAAGCGAGTTGTTTTTTTCAAATCCAACTGCGGTATAAGCATATTCGGAAATACCACCGGAAGGTATAGAGAGCAAGCTGCCCTCGTATTCTCCATCTCTATACACTACCGATTTATGCACCTGCTCGCCTGAAAGGTTAAGTTCTTCGCCAATGCTGTTCTGCTTCATGGCGAGTGCACCAAATTCCTTAATTTCAAATCCAAATTCATCCGAAAGAGCATTTTGATCGATCTTATATATCATTCTCAGCCCGTGATATTTTTCAATTCTAACCATTGCCCCAACAAAATCAAGAAGAGGTTTGCCGTAAAGAGTAATATTTTCATTTGCCACAGTGCTGCGATACGGCTCTTTACATTCGGCATCGCGATAGAGTACAACGCAGTTGCCATTTATAGTGGGCAAACTGATCTTTGTACCGTAAGCATATCTTTTGGTATAGGAATTTTCGCCCAGGATCATCGTTATCTCCACAGGTGAATTATCCTTCACTGTGTAAAGCCCGGTTTCCGAAAAATATCTGAATGCATCTGTATTCTTTGGAACATAGACTGTAATTCCGCTATTGAACTGTTCATTTCCTGTAGTATCAACATCGCCTGCAATATAAGCTATCTTGATATTTGTGCCGTAAAATTGCTTGTTTCCTCTTAAAATTGATGCGGGGGAAAGATTTGCAACGCCCGGAATATGCTCATCATCTCCTACAGTGACACTTTCAAGGCTGGTACAGCCCTCAAAGCACGAACCGTCAAACTGAGACGTTTCGGTAGTTATTCTGATAGTTTTAAGCGCAGTATAGCCCTTAAATGCGCCGCTTGAGCATTTTGAAAAGCTTCCATCAAGAATTACATGCTCGATATCGTTTTTATATGCCGCCCAAGCCTTGTTTTCCGTATCATATGTATCTCTTCCCGTTTCATTATAAGCCCCCGGAACATTTGAGCGGATATAAAGCGTCTTTTCGCTTGAAACAAATTCCCATGTATTATTTACAATGATGCTACCGTTATATGTATGAGTCATAACACCGCTTGCATCGGCACTTGCGATGACACAGGCAAGCGAAAGCAGAACAATTGAAAAAAAGATCGTAAACAAGGTCTTTTTCATAGTAAATCTCCTAATAACTTAATATATGTATATTTTACCTTATCAAGACAGATTTGTCAACAACTTTTTCCTATTTACCAAGTATAAAATAAATTCAACATAAAATAAGCATATTGCTTTTCAGAAAATTCAAATTACTGTTTATCGGTGCGTGGAGTTAAATGTATGCCGCTACTTCGGAAAATTAGCGGCAAATTTCACGGAGATGGCAACAAAATGTCAATAATGTTTGTATATAAAAAAGTCGGGCAGATCCGATCATTCGGATCTGCCCATTTATAATTCAATTATCTCTTTTTATATTGCGTATTGAACATTTTTTTGACTTCGTCAAGATTGAGAACGGATTTGTCATTAAGCAACAATTCTGTTTCGCCCATATTCAGAAGCGAGCAATTTCCACCCCAGTTGAGGATATATACGGGGCTCATTCCGTCTCCTATCATGCGTTTAACGATATCAAGCTGATCTTTACAGCTGAAAAGTGCGCTCTGATCTGCTCCGGTAGAGGCAAGCAAGTCGCCTCCGGGACCGAACTCGGTGAGAGCCGCCATCTTTCCTGTGGTGTCAACTAAGCTCATATAAGATTCTCCCGAACCGTCAACCTCGTAATGACCCAGAGTGTACCAGTCAACTCCCGCAATGTCGCAATATTCATCGCCGGGATAGCAATATGTGGTAGCAACGGGAGAAGCGGCATTGGTAACATTGGGACTATATACCCAAACGAGATTTTTGAGTCCCTTTTCAACCGTAAAATAATTATAAACATATTTCCAAAGAGCCACTACTCTTGTCTGATCTATAGCTCTTGTGACTGTTGTTCCGTTTTCTTCAAATGTCTGAATAGCGCACCACCAGAACCAATCTCCGTTGTTCTCATGGAGCGGACGCCAAAGAACAGGATAGCCGTCTTTATCAAATTCATAGAGAACATTATATGCTTGATCGAGTATCTTGTTAAATGCTGTATTGAGCTCTGTTCCCTTCTCCATTAGCTCATCCCATTTTTCCTCACCGCCAAGCTCGCCGCGGCAAGGATCGTCTCCGGGATAATTACCTGTGGGATTATTCATATGGTAGCTAAATGATATTATGCCGCCTCTTCTTATAAATTCCTTGGCTTCCTCGATAATATCCAGAGACTTTGCGGTAAGGGGCGCAGAATAATGCTGGATATCAAATGATATAAGGGCAACGTCATTTCCGGTCGCTTTGCGGAGCTCACTCAAAAGATTGGGAATTCCCTCAACCTCATATCCAAGGTGCTGTCCTTGAATATAGCGTGATTCATCAAGGGAGACCTTTTTAAGAACTGCAAGAAGCTCATCCTTTGTATATACATAGTTTTCAACCGCACCAAGGTCAAGCGATGCATTAACAAAAGCCTTATCTGTGGCACTAAGTTCGGAATTTTTTCCGTACTCGGCAGCAGCGGATGCAAGATTGTATTTTTCTGTGTCGGTATAATAGGTATAAGCCTTATTGTCAGCCTCGGAATAAAGCGTTACGTAGCCTCTGAAGAAAATATTTTGCTCGGCTCTCTCAACAGAGAGGTTTCCTCCATCGCTCTCCTCAAAACCTACCGCCGTATGAGCAAATTTCACAGCACCGTCACCCGAATCTTCAAGGCGCAAAGCATAATACTCGCCGTTATAATATACCATGTTCTTAAATATATTCTTTGTTTCTTCAACGAGCGTACTGTCAAAGCTATCCTGTTTCTTGGCAATAGAGCCATATTCAATAACCTTAAAGCCATAATCAGCCGAAAGGGCATTTATATCGGTACTGTAAAGCATACGTATTCCCTGATAAGAATCCTTTCTTACCGCCACCTCTGAAATCTCAATAACCTTTTTTCCGTAAAGGGCAGCATTCTCAAAGGCGTATCTGCTTCCGTAAGGCTTAGTCATTGCCTCATCGGTATAGAGCGCAACGCAAGCACCGTCAACGGTAGCAATGGTAATATCCGTGCCGTATTTATATGTAACAGAGTACTTTTTTCCATCTACCGTTATATCAAGAGTTACGGGAGAAGCGTCAACAACATTATATCTGCCAAGCTCTGTAAGATGATCATAAGAAGCAGAGTTTTTTGGCACATAAATTGTCGCATTTTTATTGAATGTCTCACTTCCGTCGATTTTGGTTGTCTCCGAAAGCAAGATCTCATTGAGCTTTGTATCATTAAGTGCTCCAACGCTTCTGATGATATAAACATTTGAAAGATCGGCCCTTCCCTTTACGGGAATGTCATTTCCAACATAAATGCTTTCGAGATTGATACAACCGCTAAAAGCACCGCCATCAATTTCCGCAACGGTGGAATTGATCCTAATGTCTCGGAGAACCGGGTGATCCTTAAAAGCATTGGTAGTTATTTTTGTGAAATATCCATCAAGTACTACATGTTCGATTTTGTTCATATACGGCTTCCAAGAATCATTATGGGAAACCGCACCCGTTTCATTATATTCTGTTCTCGAATTTGAATGAATATAAAGTGTTCTTTCACTCTCAACGAATGTCCAGGTATTATTCACAATAACGGTATTTCCGTTATAAAGAGAATACATATTTCCCTTTCCGTCAGCAAAGACCGAAACCGTTGCAGCAAGACCAATAAAAGTGACGACCAATAGAAATGTCAGAAAAAACATAGTGTTCTTTTTCATGAAAAAAGTTCCTTTCGAAATATTTATGATTTTATTATATCATATTTCGTTGATTTTTCAATACACTTTACTTGAAAAAATGTAGATAATTATTATTTTACGCAATTAATCCGTTATTATTTATATAAAACTACCATAATTGGTATAACAGCAACGATGCCTTCAGCAGTTTTTTAAACCATTTTTTACTGTTTATCAAAATGAAAGGTCATCTCTTTTGTTCAAAAGAGATGACCAAAGTTTTATATTAGGTTTTCTCTGCTTTTTTCAGCGTTTTGAAAGGCAAGGGAATCTTTTCAAGACGGCAGAGAAGAGTGACAAGCGGTACGATTATGACGGATGCAGCAAGATTTGATATCCCATGGATAAGATCGAAGGGGATTCCTGCGGCGATCCAGGCAAGCATACCTTTCATATCAAGTCCGAACATAATAGCCTGCGCAGGAGCATAAAGTGTTCCGAAGGCAAAGCCGTGCAGACCGCTGATAAGGGTGCAAAGGAGTGCTGTCAGAGAAACATTAAGCTTCCTTGGTATCAGCATTGCCATGCCCCAAAGGATCGTCCAGATATAAAGATACGGAATCCACCAAAGGCTAAAGCCTGCATATAATCCGTTCATAAAGACGTATATGTAGAGCGGAATGAGAGCCTTTTTGCGATAGACCATGGTATATATGGCGGTGAGAACACCGACAAAATGGATATTAGGAAACATTTCCATAAGGAAATCCCCCAAAAACATCACCGTGCCGAGCATGGAGAATATCGCAACCTCTTTTATCGATAAAAAGCGTTGCCACCGTGTGTTCTTTTTCATTACTGCTTAACCCTTTGTGTATTCAATGCTGAAAACGTCGCCGTCTGCAATAGGGGTCGCATCAACGCCAGTCATAAGGTATTCGCCGTCCTTCAAAAATGACCAATAAGCTCCGTCCTTGTCGAAGTCGGCTCTTTCGCCGTTTACGACCTTAACATAGAGCCCGTATTCGCCCTCATCACCTTTGATAAGTCCCTCCTGCTCAAGTGCGCCGCGGAGAAATTCGGCATCGGTTGTAATGGTGAAATCGGTAACGTTGCCATCCGAGCCTTTTACCTGCACAGTTATAGTGATCTCGGCTTTTTGATTTTCGGATTCGGCTTCTATACCAGCTTCTGTTCCCGCCTCGGTTCCGTATTCTGTTTTGGAAGAAGCATCTGCGGTGTCATTACCGCCATCATTTGTGTTTCCGCAGGATGCGAATGCAAAGATCATCGCCGCAACGATGGTGAGCACAAGCACAAGCGAAAACAAACTCTTAAAAATGTTTGTTTTTTTCATACTTATTTCCTTTTCGTTTTTTTGGGACATTGCCCATATTTTTAGCGATATAGAAAGCCGAGCCGCAGCATCTGCACCGAGAAAGCGGTTCGTTTGGGGCAAGTATTCCGGCTCGGAAAGCTTCAGACTGCCTTCTCGGCTATGCCAATGGCTTTTCCGGTCTGTTGCGGCAGACCTGTCTGAGTCTTTGTTCATGTTCCTCACGGCGACGGGCTCGCTCGGGATTTGCACCCGATTCCATATTAAATCCTTGCGGATACCCCTGCGAAATATATCGTAGTACATTGTAACACAAAAGACTCCGGATGTCAATATCGCCATCAGAGCCTATTTGTTTTTTATATTATTTTTTGTGGGTTTGAAAAACTGATAAAGATTACAGGGTATCATTCCGTTATAAAGCTTGCGTTTTTTATCGGCTCTCCTGCCGTAAAGCCTTTCAAATTCCTCAGACGAGGTAAGAATGTATATCTGCCATGGCTCGAAGCGTGAAAAACATTTTCCCATATCCCTGTAAAGCTCTTTTGTCTCCCGCAGCGTCATCAAACGCTCTCCGTATGGAGGATTGCAAACTATAGTTCCTCTCCTGTCGGGCTTTTCGATCTTTCTCGCATCTGCTTCAAAGATCTTTACGATATTTTCCACCCCCGCCCGCTTGGCGTTGTCTCTTGCATAAGAAAGCACCTCGCAGTCGATATCGGATGCCCAAACCTCGTATTCACTATCAGTCTTTATGCGGCTTTTTGCCTCTTCCCTTGCTTTTTTCCAGGAGGATGGGGGCAAAAATTTGAATTTTTCGCCGTCAAATGAACGCAGAAGTCCGGGAGCTCTGCCCGTCATTATCATTGCTGCTTCAATTGCGATAGTTCCGGAGCCGCAGAAGGAATCCCAGATAAGGACGTCCTCTCTCGGTCTTGATGTCAGCACTAAAGCTGCCGCAAGCGTTTCGCGGAGCGGTGCCGCACCCGATGCAGGACGGTATCCGCGCTTGTGAAGAGGTACACCCGATGTGTCTATCATAAGGGTTACCGTATCTTTGAATAGGAAAAATTCAATTTGATATTTTGTTCCGCTCTCGGGGAGCTTTTCCATGCCGTATTTTGCCCCCAGACGTTTTGCAATGGCTTTTTTCAGTATGCTTTGACAGTCGGGGACAGAAAAAAGAGTGCTTTTTATCGAATGTCCCTTAACGGGAAAGGCGGCATCTTTTTCTATGTAGTCCTCCCAAGGGAGCGCATTTGCACCGTCAAAAAGCTCGGTAAAGGTGGTAGCACCGTAGCTGCCGATTTTAACAAAAACGTGCTCTGCCAAACGCAGATTGATGTTTGCTGCAGCGGCGTCACTCGGCTCGCCTTCAAAGGTTATTCTGCCGTCGATGGTCTCTACCCTTTTGCATCCTAAAGCGTCTATTTCCTCTCCCAATAGCTTTTCAAGCCCGAAAAGGCAGGTAGCTACAAATTGCATCAGTTTTTCCTCATTTCTTGTTCTTTCCTTAATATTATACAGTCACAGCCCTTTTTTGTCAATGAAAAACCACTATTTTGCAGCCTGAAATATTATTCCTGTTGCGATGACGGAATCATTCTTTTTTAAATTTATCCTTTTTCCGATGATGTCGGCTGCGGAAAAACGGTCGGTCATGAAGGTCATATTGCCAATTCCAAGACGCGTGAAAACGGGGGGAAGGGAGGCGGTGACGCTTTTATATCTGCTGTTCCTCTTTTCCTCGATCTCAATAAAGCACGGCTCGTATTCGTCACAGAAAAAAGGGATCGAGGTCAGCGCAACACTCACAGCAGTTCCCATGGGAGTTGAAAAAAATGACACACGCCCTCCTTCGCTTTTTTCACGGCAGTTGGTGACCAGCGAGGTTGCGCAGGGCATCCGATCCTTTAAAATAGCCTCGCAGGTAACATTGCAATCCCCCAAATTATATGGATTGTATGGAAAAAATCTGTTTTCTTTCATAAAAAATCCCCTCTTATGAATTTTTTGCCTTTGGCGTTAATATAATTATATTCATGGGCAAAATAAAAAATGATCAAAAAATAGATTTTCCAATAAAAAAACAGTTGAAATATTTATAAATGTATGTTAAAATATATTGAAGAAATTTTGGAGGTGAAAATATGTTTATTACCGATAGCATAAAATACATTGGTGTAAACGATCATGAGATAGACCTTTTTGAGGGACAGTATGTTGTTCCCAACGGAATGTCTTATAATTCTTACGCAATTATCGACGAAAAAATTGCCATTATGGATACGGTCGATGCCCGCTTTACACATCAGTGGCTCGACAATATTCAGAATGCTTTG
>CAYPKQ010000026.1:0-17508 GCA_964411355.1 uncultured Lachnospiraceae bacterium | reverse complement strand
ATGGGCTGAGCGATCAGCCCTTTTACTTTTCAAACAGGAATTTGTCGAACTGTTGAAAAGGTGAACAAATGGTAATGAGGACAAGCGTAAGCCTTCCCTTGCAGGGAAGGCTTACGAACATCCTCGTCACCGTTGTTTACTTTTTCAACAGTTCGACAAATTCCTGTTTAACTTCTGTTTTCAAAAAAGAAATAAAAAATCAGGCTGAATCAAATGCAAAAAAGCAATTGGTTCAGCCTGATTTATTCATTTAAAAACAACATTTTCTTCCCCGATTATCTTTTTAAGCTGCTCGAGCAGAAAATCATCGGCAAATGCGCCTGTTGCATATGTCTGATATTTCGCCCTTGAACTATCATAGAACAACGTCTGAACAGGTCCATCAAAAATATCTATAAGATTCGCCGCTTTTTTATATTCCTCACATTCAAGGTCAGGAACTCTTATAAACAGTCTTTTAAATGTCACTTCCCCACTCTTCTCTCTCTGCGGTTCTGATGGAGTACCCCCATCGGCAGTATTCGTCCTTGCTGTATATCGGGAATTTTCCAAAAGTCTTTCAATGGATGACACTATCACCTTTGGCTTTTCGTC
Organism: uncultured Lachnospiraceae bacterium; assembly: GCA_964411355.1. Classification (GTDB taxonomy): domain Bacteria; phylum Bacillota; class Clostridia; order Oscillospirales; family CAG-272; genus SIG710. Next base: position 16,914 of record CAYPKQ010000026.1, on the reverse strand, counting down.
CTCTCTTATAGAAAGATTGCCCTTAACTAAAATTGCCTCATCCTCCGCAACATACGGTGAAAGGATAGCATATTGCTTTGCAAAAACTATACATTCAAGCTCGCTATACTTATTGGAAAGGGTGAAAAACGCCATAGTATCGCCGTTTTTGGTGGTCTTTCTGGTTACCGAGGTTACTATTCCGCAAAGGCGAGTTGGCTGTCTGTCTTTATATTCGGAAGTTTCGTTAATTTCATCCTCCTCATTTCCGAGAGCTGCAATTTCTTCCATGCTGCCGGGTGAAAGAGACTCAATATGCTTTGAAAATCCGTCAAGAAGATGACCCGAAAAATACATTCCCGAGCTTTCTCTCTCAAGCAAAAGAAGCTCACGCATCGAATATTCGGGAAGATCGGGATACACATATGAAACAGTACCCGAATCGGAAACCGCCGAAAACATATCAAGCTGTCCGGAAATATTCATCCTGTTTTTGCTCTGAATTTTATCGAGGAGCTCCTCGAAGCTTATCATAAGGCTTCTTCGGTTCACTCCGAAATTATCAAAAGTGCCCGCCTTTATAAGCATTTCAACGCCTCGGCGGCTAAGATTCTGACCGCTCATTCTCTCGGCAAAATCCTCAAAGTCCCTGAATGCCCCTGTGCGTCTTTCTTTTACTATTGCATCAACAAAAGGAACTCCCAAATTTTTAAGTGCAAGCAGTCCAAAGCGAATATCCTTTCCGCTAACGTGAAAATTCATCTCGCTCTCATTTATATCGGGCGGCAGAACATTTATTCCCAGCTTTCCGCAGTCAACGATATATTCCGCTACCTTTTCGGGGCTTCCGAGAACGCTGGTGAGAAGTGCCGCAAGATACTGACGGGGATAATGAGCTTTAAGATAAGCAGTTCTATAAGAAATCATACCGTATGCCGCCGCATGGCTCTTATTGAAAGCATAATTTGCAAAGCTTGTAAGCTCCTCAAAAAGCTCCGAGGCTGCATTTTTATCAATTCCCTTTGAAATTGCACCGGAAATAAAGCTTTCCTTTTCTGCCGCAATAACTGATGCTTTCTTTTTTGACATGGCACGGCGCACTATATCCGCATGACCGTAGCTATATCCCGCAACTTCACGGCAAATGCTCATCACCTGCTCTTGATATACCACACATCCGTATGTTGAGCGCAATATTCCCTCAAGTTGCGGCAATTTATATTCAACCTTTTCGGGATTATGGCGACACTCAATATATTTGGGAATAGAGTCCATAGGTCCGGGACGGTAAAGGGCGATTGCGGCGATAACATCATCGAGACAGTCTGGGCGAAGATTTTGTAGAGTTGCTCTCATTCCACCGCTTTCAAGCTGAAAAACGCCCTTGGTCTGTCCCTTTGAAATCAGCTCAAAGGTTTCTTTATCGTCAAGCTTTATCTTTTCAATGTCAAAATCCGGCTCGCTTTCCCTTATCTGGCGGCAAGCATCATCAATTATGGTTAGATAACGGAGAGCAAGGAAATCGAATTTCAAAAGTCCGAGAGAGGCGATGGTATCCATATCGTACTGAGTAACCACCGCACCATTGCTCTGGGAAAGCGGAACATAGCTCCAGATCGGCTTGTCCGTTATAACTATTCCCGCCGCATGGATGGACACATTCCTCGGCATTCCCTCAATGGCAAGAGCCGTATCGATAAGCCTTCTTACATTCGGAGATTCATCATAAAGCTTCTTAAGCTCCGGAAGCTTCATGGCGGCAGACAGCGTTATCCCTATGGCATGAGGAATCTGCTTTGCAATGCCGTCGACCTCGGAATATGGCATTCCAAGTGCTCTTCCCACATCACGCACAGCCGCTCTTGCCGCAAGAGTACCGAAGGTTATTATCTGCGAAACATGGTCACGTCCGTATTTTTCCGCAACATATTCGATGACCTCGTCACGTCTGTTGTAGCAAAAATCCACATCAATATCGGGCATACTGACCCTCTCGGGATTAAGAAAACGCTCAAAAAGGAGATCGAATTTTATCGAATCCACATCTGTTATTCCGATGAGATAAGCCACAAGACTTCCCGCACCCGAGCCACGCCCCGGTCCTACGGGGATCTTTTTGTTTTTTGCAAAATTTATATAGTCCGCAACAATGAGAAAATACTCGGAATAGCCCATGCTGTGGATGACCGAAAGCTCATATGCCATTCTTTCTCTATATTCATTCTCATCATGCTCTTCATCAAAAACTATAAGACCGCTATCGACTTTTTTCCTAAATCCGCTTTCGGCAAGAAACGTAAGGTAATGTGTGGGATCGCTACCGTCAGGAGTTTTGAAGGCAGGCAGATACAGATGATCAAAATCGAAATCAAAATTACATTTTTCAGCAATTTTTACCGTGTTTTCGACAGCTCCCTCGTATTCTCCGAAAAGAGCTTCCATTTCATCAGCGTTTTTCAGATAAAATTCGTCTGTTTCAAATCCGGTATTTACATCATCGTCAACGGTCACATTCATCTGAACGCACATAAGCACCTTTTGGGCATATGCGTCTCTTTTTCGCAGATAATGAACATCGTTGGTTGCAACAAGACCTATGCCGCATTCCTTTGCGAGTGACACAAGGCTCGGCAGTATCTCCTTCTGCTCGCTTATTCCGTGATCCTGAATTTCGATAAAATAATCCTCACCGAAAATCTCCTTCATATCAAGTGCGTGCTTTTTAGCCTCGTCATAATAACCCGAAAGAAGCAGACGGGGGATTCTTCCCGCAAGGCAGGCAGAGAGCGCAATAAGTCCCTCGGAATGCTCGCTGAGAAGCTCAATATCTATTCTCGGCTTTGAAAAAAATCCCTCTGTAAATCCCTTTGAAACAAGATATATAAGATTCTGATAACCCACATCATTTTTGCAGAGGAGCACAAGATGGTTATACGCCCCCTCCGAAGCACTGTTAGTTTTTTCAAATCTCGAGCCGGGAGCAACATAGACCTCAGAACCGATGATCGGCTTTATTCCTTCCGATTTGCAAGCGCGGTAAAAGGCCACAGCACCGTACATATTGCCATGGTCTGTTATCGCAACAGCACTCTGACCGCTCTCCTTTACCGCAAGAGGAATATCCTTTATGCGGCAAGCTCCGTCAAGAAGGCTGTATTCACTGTGAAGATGAAGGTGAACAAAATCCTTTGCCATAATTCTCCTTACAAATTGTTTTTTTCGTCAATATCTTCGGCAAATTTCTTGATTTTTGCAAATCTGTGGCTAAGCCCAGATTTTGAAAGGGGCGGCAGAAACATTGAGCATATCTCCGAGAGAGACGCCTCGGGATTTTCCATTCGCAGCTTTGCTGTTTCCCGAAGATCATCGGGTAGAGCGGGTAAAAGTCCCTCACGCTCTATTTTTTTGATAGCCGCAAGCATCTCCTGTGCGGCATTTACCGATTTTGCAATGTTTCCAGCCTCACAGTTTGCCCTTCTGTTGCTCTCATTTCTTATATCACGAAATATCTTATCGTTCATACATTCAAAAAGCATTTTCGATGCGCCCAGATATGTAAGAATATCCTCTATGCTCTCACTGCCCTTAAAATAAAGACCGATGCCGTTTTTTCTGTTTGTGATCTTCGCTTCAAAGCCCACAGACCGAAGCTCCGAAAAAAGCAGCCTTGCAATTTTTGCATTTTTGAGGGAAAACTCAAGATGGTAGCTCTTCATCGGGTCGCTTACGCTTGCAGAGGAAAGAAAAACTCCGCGCATGAAGAACAATTTACATTCGTCACATCTGAAGCCTATCTCCTCCGAAAGCTGCTCCGCATCCTCAAGTTGCGAAAGACAGGCAGAGACAGACTTTGAGGCAAATGAAACACAAACCCTTCTGTGCCCCATTCTGCTTTTTTCGCTTACATTCGGCTCTTTTCCGAACTGTTCATGAAAAACGGCAATCGCTCCATTCCACACACATTCCTGCTCACTCTCGAAGATAATACTTCCATCCTCCGTCGGCACAGAATTTATAAGCAAACCGAAAATAAAAGCCTTTCTGCAGCAGGTCTTTTTAGGAAGCTCACGGAGAAGCTCTTCCTTTACGTTTTCAGAAAATGACATTTTTAAAACCTTATACCTTTTCTTTAATTTATCCCCGATAAATCATTTATCTTCAATAAATCATTTATCTTCAATAAATCGTATTTCACACTCTATATCTATCCCGTGTTTTTCCTTTATAACGCCCTTGATATGCCCCACGAGCGAAAGCACATCGGAGGCAGTTGCGCCGCCGCGATTTATAACAAATCCCGCATGCTTTTCCGAAACCTGCGCTCCGCCAACCGAAAAGCCTTTAAGGCCGCATTCGTCAATGAGCTGTGCCGTAAAGAAGCCCGGATATCGCTTAAAGGTGCTTCCCGCACTTGGAAATTCAAGAGGCTGTTTTTCTGCTCTCTTTTTGAGAAGGCAATCACATTCTGCCTTTATCTCATCTGCATTTCCGTGCTTTAGGGCAAAGTCTGCTGAAAGTATTATTCTCTCAGGATGCTCCATATACGAAGAATGTCTGTATGAAAAATCATGCTCCTCTGCCAAAAGAGAGCATATTTCACCCCTTTCGGTATCAAAATACCTTGTGGACACAAGAATATCGGCAATTTCACCTCCATGAGCGCCCGCATTCATGAAAACGCCGCCGCCCACAGTGCCGGGAATTCCGCACATAAATCGCATTCCGTCAAGAGACTCATTTTGCGCTCTCGCAGAAACAAGCGGAAGCATCGCACCGCTGCCGACAGTCATATTCTCGCCACATATATCTATATTTTTTAGCCCCCGGGTGGTTATAACTATTCCTCTGAAGCCTTTATCCGAAAAAAGGATATTACTGCCCCCGCCGATAACGCAATATGGCACGCCATTTTGTTTTACTGCAAGCATCAGCTCTGTGAAGCTTTTTTCATCCTCGGGTCTTGCAAAATAATCCGCATTTCCGCCTATCTTAAAGGTACAATGAGACGAAAGCGGTTCATCCTTTTGCCATGCGGAGGATGGAAGTATGCTTTTTAAAATATCGGTCATAAATAAAAACCTCAATCAAAAATTATCTTTTTAAGCTCCGAAAGCTTCGAAATAACATATTTTATCTTCGAGCCCTCGGGAATTCCTCTGCCCTTTTCGCTGAAATAACAGCAGTCGAGACCTGCGCCTATTCCCCCCTTCATATCCGAGGTCATGGAATCACCGACCACAAGAGTCTTTCGTGGATCATAATCGGGTATTCTTTCGGCAACGAATTCAAAGAAATGAATACTCGGCTTTTCATATCCCACCTCTTCGGAAATAAACAGCTCAAGAAAATACTTACCGATGGAGGATTTTGCAAAACGGTTTCTCTGAACATAACCGATGCCGTTAGTAATAATATAAATACGGCATTTTTCCGAAAGAGCTTCAAGTATCTCCTCGGCACCGTCAATGAGAAAACGCTGTTCCGAAAGAAAATCTGTATAATCGGAAGAGAGCTTAATGTGATCACAGTCAAAGCACTTAAGAGAACAGAAGATTTCAAATCTCTTTACCCTTAAGGTATCCTTATCTACCTCGCCTCTCTCAAGTGCCTTCCAGAGCGAATCGTTAATTGCGCTGTACTCCTTTATATCGCTCTCGGAAAGCTCGATTCCGTGCTTTCTGCAGGCAAGAACAAGTGCCTCTCTCTCACCGCGAAGAAAATCGAAAAGAGTCCCGTCCGCATCAAAAAGTATCGTTTCATATCTCTGCATATATCCACCTCGTTTGCCTCTTTTTATATATTATACCACCCGGCGTGCAGAAGTTCAAGTAAAATTTATCAATAACTCTTGTAAAAAATGAAAAAATATAGTATAATATAATATATTATCATGGAAAGATATGCCATAAGGAGACTAAAATGCAAAAAAAGAAGCTAAAGATCGGTATGCTGGGATTCGGCTCAATGGGCAAAGCACATACCTATGCTCTTAAAAATCTTCCATTTTTCTATCCTTCTCTTCCCTTTGAGGCAGAGCTTTTTGGTGTTTGTACAAAAACGTCGGAAAAAGCCGAATACGCAAAAAACACCTTTGGTTATCAGATCGCAACCACAAACGAGGATGACCTTATATATTGCGGCGATATTGACATTATAGATGTTTCAACCCCAAATATATACCACTTTGAAACACTCATGAAGACGATCGAGGCTGGTAAGCATATATACTGCGAAAAGCCTCTTTGCATTTCTGTTGAGGAAGCCGAAAAGCTGCGTGATGCCGCAAACAAAAAGAATAATGTTTTCGGAATGGTATTCAACAACCGCTTTATCCCCGCAATTATGCGCGCAAAGCAGCTTATTGACGAGGGCAGAATCGGAAGGATACTCTCCTTTTCTGCCGCATATTACCACAGCAGTGCAACCGATGTAAATAAAAACGCAGGCTGGAAGCAAAATAAAGATATTTGCGGCGGCGGTGTGCTCTTTGATCTCGGTTCACACGTTATCGACCTTGTTCATTATCTCTGCGGGGATATCGAAAGCGTTTCGGCAAAAAGCCAGATCGCTTATCCCATGAGAGCCGGAATGGACGGCGTAGAATGGCAAACTAATGCAGACGAGGCATTTTATATGCTCTGCGCCCTCGCTTCGGGCGGCGTTGGAACTATAACCGCAAGCAAGGTACACACGGGCGCAAATGATGACGTTGTGCTTGAAATATACGGAGAAAAGGGTGCGCTGAAATATTCTCTTATGGAATGTGAATGGCTGCATTTTTACGATAACGAGGCAAAATCCTCCCCCCTCGGCGGAGAAAAGGGCTTTACAAAAATCGAATGTGTTGGAAGATACGACGCCCCCGGCGGAGTATTTCCCTCACCCAAAGCACCCGTAGGATGGCTGATGGGACACGTTACAAGTTATATGGAGTTTCTCTCCTCGGTTTATGAGCAAAAGACACCCTGCCCCTCTCTTTCAGATGGAGTTTACGTCCAAAGAGTTATGGAGGCTGGCTACAAGTCCGATGCCCTTCACCGATGGATAAAGGTCGATGACCTTTCGGAGCTTTAATATGAAGATAATAGGACTTACGGGGCAAAGCGGTGCGGGAAAAGGCATCGTTGCCAAAATCCTTGCAGAAAACGGAATTCCCCATATCGATTGCGATGCCATCTACCATTCAATGCTGACACGTGACGGAGAATGCACAAAGAAGCTGAAAAAACGCTTTGGTGCGGAAATTCTTTCGGAGGATGGCTCGGTTGACAGAAAAAAGCTTGCAGATACGGTTTTCGGCGGAGAGGATAAAGAAAAAAATCTTGCAGATCTCAATGCCATAACTCATTCTGTCGTGCTGAAAAAATGCAGAGAGCTTCTTGCTTCTTACAAAGCTCAAGGAAAAATTGCCGCCGCAGTTGATGCGCCTGCTCTTTTTGAGAGCGGATTCCATAAAGAATGTGATATCATCATCTCGGTCATTGCACCAAGGGAAATGCGGCTCCATAGAGTCATGATGCGTGACGGAATAAGCAGTAAGCGTGCACTTGCACGCTTTTCGGCACAAAAAAGCGAAGAATTTTTCATTGAAAACTCGGATTTCATAATAGAAAATACTGCAGGCGAAGAAGAACTGAAAAACGCAGTTTTAAAATTTATCAGGGAGAAATTAAGTTGAAAAACGCACTAACACGAAGCATTGCCATTATCGTAATTCTGATAATCTCCATTAGCGCAGGCTTCATAATTGACAATATCTGCGATGGCATCGACAGGAAAACACACCCTCTGAAATATACCGAATATGTTGAAAAATACTCCGAGATGTATTCTGTTCCGAGGGAGGTCATATACGCTACGATAAGAACCGAGAGCGAATTCAAATCAAATGCCGTTTCAAGCGCAGGAGCTATTGGACTTATGCAGATGATGCCCGAAACATTTTTATGGCTCTGCGAGAAAAACGGCGAGGAGCTTGATGCGGGAATGCTCTATGACCCCGAAACAAACATCAGATACGGAACATATTACCTTTCTTATCTCTACTCCATGTTCGGTCTTTGGGAAACGGTATATGCCGCATATAACTGCGGTCCCGGCAGGGTCAAGGAATGGCAGGAAAATGAAAAATATGCAGATGAAAACGGAATTCTTAAGGATATTCCCATAAAGGAGACCGCAAATTATGTAAAGAAGATTCAAGATGCGGTGGAAACATACAAGAAATTATATTTTAAGGAGATAGAACAATGAAAACAGCAAGGGAACTCAAAAACGAACTCTTCTACACAAAGAAAAATGTCTATCAGCTTACAGATGAAGCAAATGTCAAGGCGGCATTTGACTATGCGGTAGGCTATAAGAACTATCTTGACAATGCAAAAACCGAGCGCGAGTCGGTTTCAAAGGCAATTGAAATAGCTGAAGCGGCAGGCTTCAAGCCCTATACCCTCGGTCAGGCACTGAAGGCAGGCGACAAGCTTTATTATAACAACCGCGGCAAGAGTCTCTTTGTTTTCACAATAGGCTCGGAGAATATCGAAAACGGTATCCGCATCTCTGCGGCTCATGTTGACTCCCCCCGTCTCGATTTCAAGCCCTGCCCCGTTTATGAGGACTGCGGAATGGCATTCTTCAAAACACATTATTATGGCGGAATCAAGAAATATCAGTGGGTAACAATTCCCCTTGCCATCCATGGCGTTGTAACACTCAAGGACGGCACAAATGTTGAGATAAATATCGGTGAGGACGAGAACGATCCTCTCTTCTATATCAACGATATCCTTCCCCATCTTGGTCAGAACCAGGCAAAGAAAACTCTTGGCGAGGCAATCGAAGGCGAGCAGCTAAATCTTCTTGCGGCAACAAGTCCCTACAACGGTGAGGACGAGGGCGAGCAGGTCAAGCTGAATGTTCTTGCGCTCCTCAATGAAAAATACGGCATTACAGAGGCTGATTTCCTTTCCGCAGAGCTGAGCGCAGTTCCCGCAGACAAGGCAAGAGATATCGGTCTTGACAGAGCCGCTATCGGTTCATACGGTCATGATGACAGAGTTTGCGCTTATCCCGCACTTACATCCGTTATTGATAATGCGGACAGTGCTCATACCCTCATGTGCGTTCTTGCCGATAAAGAAGAGATCGGAAGCGAGGGGGCAAGCGGAATGCAGTGCTCCATCTTCCCCGATCTTATCGACGAGATCTCAAAGGCTCTCGGAGCTGACAGCGCAGTTGTAAGAGCAAATTCCAAGTGCCTTTCCGCCGATGTTTCGGCAGCTTATGACCCCAATTTCAAGGACGCATTTGAGAAGAGAAACACCCCCGAACTTTCCTGCGGTGTTGTTCTCATCAAATATACAGGCTCAAGAGGCAAGGGCGGCACGAACGATGCAAGCGCAGAATATATCGGCTGGCTTCGCTCCGTTATGGAAAAGGACAATGTCATCTGGCAGACAGGCGAGCTTGGCAGGATCGACCTTGGCGGCGGCGGAACTGTTGCAAAATTCATTGCAAATCTCAATATCGACACAGTTGACCTTGGCGTTCCGGTAATCTCCATGCACGCCCCCTATGAGCTTATCTCAAAGGTTGACCTTTATGAGACATACAAGGCATTCTCTGCCTTCTGCAAATACTGATGCTTCTTAAATTACGCGAAACAGAGCAAAAATTTATCGGCATTGAGGACAGCCTCGGTGATCCGAATGTCATGAGTGACCCCGGGAGATATGCTTCACTTATGAAAGAATATAAGTCCCTCACCCCTCTCGTGGAAAAATACAGAGAGTATAAATCCTGCTCGGAGAATATTTCAGGCATCGAAGAAATGCTCTCGGGAGTGCTTGATGCCGAAATGCGCGAGCTTTGCGAGAGTGAGCTGAAGGACGAAAAGGCAAGGATAGGCGAGCTTGCCGAGGAATTGAAGATACTTCTGCTCCCCAAAGACCCAAATGACGATAAAAACGTAATAGTTGAGATAAGAGCCTGTGCAGGCGGTGAGGAGGCGGCTCTTTTTGCCGCCGACCTTTACCGTATGTACGGTATGTATGCGGACAAAAACGGCATAAAAATTTCACCCATGTCATCAAACCCCACCGAGATCGGCGGCTATCGAGAGATAAGCTTTATGATGGAGGGAGAGGGCGTTTATGCAAAAATGAAGTTTGAGAGCGGTGTTCACAGAGTGCAAAGAGTTCCCGACACCGAAACGCAAGGGCGTATCCATACGTCAACTGTATCTGTTGCGGTTCTTCCCGAGGCAGAAGAGGTCGAGATCGAGATAAACCCCGCAGAGCTGAAATTTGAGACCTGCAAATCCAGCGGTGCAGGCGGTCAGCATATCAATAAAACCGAGTCTGCGGTCAGAATAACCCATCTTCCCACAGGCATTATTGTTGAATGTCAGGAGGAACGAAGCCAATTCAAAAACCGTGATAAGGCAATGAAAATGCTTCGCACAAAGCTCTTTGATATAAAGCAAAGAGAACAGACAGATAAAATAGCATCCGAGAGACGTGAGCAGGTTGGAACCGGCGACCGAAGCGAAAAGATTAGGACATATAATTTCCCACAAAGCAGAGTTACCGACCACCGAATAAAGGTTACAACTCACGCTCTTGAAAACTTCCTTAACGGTGATATCGGAGAAATGATCGATGCATTGCGTGCGGCAGATGCGGCAGAGCGTCTTAAAAACAACGGATAAAAGGAGATAAAAAATGAAGCTCGCAGCACCGACCTGTCATTTCAAAACGGTAAAAACGCAAAAAGAAAAGATAAAGCATCTTTATGATGCGGGATTTCGCAATATTGACCTTACGATCTACAGCATAAATGCCGTTGAGGATATAATTTCCGATAATTGGCAGGACTTTGTCTATGACCTTGGTGATTATGCCGCATCGCTTGGTGTGAAATTCGTTCAGTCTCACACCTCGGATATAAGACTTCTCACAAGAACCTATGGCTATGAAAAAGCTGTCCGGATAACAAAGAGAACCATTGACGTTTGCGGTATGCTAAACATTCCAAATACCGTTGTTCATTCTATTGTGGGTGATGACAAAGAGGATTTTTATGCCAAAAATATTCCTTTCTATCAGTCACTTTATCCCACAATGGAGAAAAACAATGTTGAGGTGCTGGTGGAAAACAATGCAAGACCCAATATAGGCGATAAATATTTTGTAATTTCCGGTGCTGATATTATTGAGCTTATCGAAGCTCTTGATCATCCCCTCATCCACGCCTGCTGGGACACGGGGCACGCAAATATCCACGGAAATCAGTATGAGCATATTGTAACACTCGGAAAACATCTCCACGCAATACACTTAAACGACAACCGAGGTCATGTAGATGAGCATATGATCCCTTATCTTGGCACATTCAGCCTTGACGAGATAATCAATGCTCTTATCGATATTGATTATAAGGGATATTTCACCTTTGAAGCGGATAATTCCGTTATACCGGGGAACGCAAAATGGCCTCACGAAAAGGTCATCTTTGAAAGAGACACTCGTCTAAGGGAAGCTCCGATGTTTATGAGAGACGAGCTTGAGAAGCTCCTTTATAAGATCGGCAAATACGCCCTTGAAGCATACGGAATTTTTGAAGAATAATTTTTTTGAAAGGAAGTCATATCTTTGACTACTGAACTGATAAAAATAACCGACCCCTCCGAAAAGAACGCAAAAGAGGCGCTCGGAAGGGCGGCAAAAATACTTAAGGACGGAGGACTTGTGGTTATGCCTACCGAAACCGTTTACGGCCTTGGCGGAAACGGAATTGACGGTAAAGCCGCAGAGAAAATATATGCGGCAAAGGGCAGACCTGCGGATAATCCACTTATTTTACATATCGAAAAGCCGGAGGATGCGGAAAAATACTGCCACACCTCCCCGCTCTATTTTGAGCTTGCAAAAGCCTTTATGCCGGGACCTCTTACGGTGATAATGCCCAAAAAGGATATCGTTCCCTTTGCCGTTACGGCAGGACTCCCGACCGTTGCTGTACGCTGCCCCGAGCATAGGGTTGCAAATGCGCTGATACATGAAGCCGGCATCCCCATCGCAGCGCCATCAGCAAATCTTTCGGGCAAGCCCTCGCCGACAAACGCAAAATACGTTCTTGAGGACATGAATGGCAGAGTTGATATGATAATCGACGGAGGCGAATGCGAGATCGGGCTTGAATCCACTATCGTTATGATAAAGGACGAGTCTCTAACCCTTCTCCGCCCCGGTGCCGTCACTTATGATGCGCTCTCGCTTGTCTGCGAAAATGTAAAAATTGCAGATGCGGTGCTCCGGATGCTGAAGGAAGATGAAAAGCCGCTTTCCCCCGGCATGAAATATAAGCACTATGCGCCAAACACACCTCTTGTTTTGCTTGACGGTGATTATGCGGCGCAAACGGCTTTTCTAAAAAATGAAATGAAGACAAAAAAATGTGCCATTCTCTGCTATGACGAGGAAAATGACACATTGAATGATAAAAATGCTTCCCTTATTCCCATTGGAATGAGAGATGACCTTGCCACCCACGCCCGAAAGCTCTTCACAGCCCTTCGGGATGCGGACAAGCTGGGGTGCGATGTGATATACGCCCATCTGCCCGAAAAAACAGGTCTTGGGCTTGCGCTCTACAACAGAATGATAAGAGCCGCAGCGCACACAATTTTAAAGGTTTAAGAAAGGTACGGTAACGAAATGGCAAAGAAAAAGACAGTCTCCACACCCGAAGAAATAATCTACTCCGAGCCAACGCTCCAACCCATAACGGAAACCATAGAAAAGAACTATATGCCCTATGTTATGAGCGTTATCATCTCCCGAGCAATTCCCGAGATAGACGGTCTGAAGCCTTCCCACAGAAAGCTTCTTTATACCATGTACACAATGGGGCTTCTTAATAAAGAAAGGACAAAGAGTGCAAATATCGTCGGTCAGACCATGAAGCTCAATCCTCACGGTGATGCGGCAATTTACGAAACTCTTGTCCGTCTTACACGCGATAACGAAACACTGCTCCATCCCTTTGTTGATTCAAAGGGAAACTTCGGCAAGCAATACAGCTCCGAAACTCAGTATGCAGCATCACGTTATACCGAATGTAAGCTGGAAAAATTCTGCGAGGAGCTTTTCCGCGGCATTGACAAGAATGCAGTTGACATGGTGGATAACTATGATGGTACTCTCACCGAGCCGACCTTGCTTCCGACCACATTTCCAAATGTGCTGGTAACTCCAAATATGGGTATCGCAGTCGGTATGGCATCAAATATCTGCTCATTTAACTTAAATGAGATCTGCGATGGAACCATCGCCCTTCTGAAAAACCCAAAAACAAGCACGGAAAAGATGATGCAGATAGTAAAAGCACCCGATTTTTCGGGCGGCGGTGAGATCATTTACGATGAAGCACAGATACGTCAGATATACGAAACGGGAAGCGGCTCAGTGCGCATCCGTTCGGTTTATGAATACGACAAAAAGGAAAACTGCATAGATATCCGTCAGATCCCCTATTCCACCTCAATTGAGCTTATTGTAAAAAAGATAGTTGAGATGATAAAGGAGGGCAAGCTTCGCGACTGCACCGATGTTCGTGACGAAACCGACCTTAACGGTCTCAAGCTCACCATTGACCTTCGCCGCGGAGTTGACCCCGACAAGCTGATGAAAAAGCTCTTTAAATCAACTCCCCTTGAGGACAGCTTCAAATGTAATTTCAATATTCTTATCAATTCTGTACCGAGACAGATGGGAATTGTGGAAATACTTACCGAATGGATCAAATTCCGCATGGAATGTGTCAGACGTGAGCTTACATTTGACCTTGAAAAGAAGGAAGCAAAGCTTCACCTGCTCCTGGGTCTTGGAAAAATACTTCTCGATATCGACAAGGCGATACGCATAATCCGTCAGACCGAAAAGGAAGAGGACGTTGTTCCCAACCTTGAAGAAGGCTTCTCCATTGACAAAATACAGGCTGAATATATTGCCGATATCAAGCTTCGTAACCTTAACCGCGAATATATCCTTAACCGCATAAAGGAAATTGAGGGGCTTCAGGCTGAGATAGCAGAGCTTAAGGATATTCTGGGCGACGAGATAAAGATCAAGAATTATATCGTAAAACAGCTCCAGGAGATCAAGAAAAAATACGGCAAGCCTCGTCTTTCAAGCATTCTTTACAGCGGTGAGGAGCCTGAGATCGAAGAGGAAGAAACAGTTGAAAACTATAATGTCCGTCTTGTGCTCTCAAACGACGGTTATTTCAAGAAGATAACTTTCCAATCCCTCAAAGGAAATGACGAGCAGAAATTCAAAGAAGGCGACTTTGAAGCGGGATCCTTTGATGCGGAAAACGCAGACAACATCATATTCTTCACCAATAAATGCCAGGTTTACCGAGCAAAGGTGGATGATTTTGACTGCACAAAGGCATCGGCGCTTGGAGATTTTCTCCCTGCAAAGCTTGAAATGGACGAGGGCGAAAAGCCTATCTTCATGAAGATACAGAACAGCTATCCCGAAAACGAGAATTTCATCTTTATTTTTGAAAACGGCAAGGGCGTAAGAGTCCCTGTTTCCTCATATCAAACCAAGGGCAACCGACGCAAGCTCATCGGCGCATATTCGGATGCTTCGCCAATCGTTTCGGTATTCTATGAAACAGAGCCTGTTGACATTTTGATGAAATCCACCGATAATAAGGCGATAGTTGTCAAATCCTCGCTTATTCCCATAAAGACAACAAGAAGTGCCGCCGGTGTAAACGTATTCACACTGAAAAAAGGCAACAAAATTGCAAGTGCGGTAATAGGTTTTGAGAATAAATTTGATTCCAAAGGCTTCAAAAAACTGAAAATTCCCGCAAGCGGCGTCATCATCCCCGATGGCGAACAGCTTTCATTTTAACAAAAACAAGGTCGAAAAATTTTTCGACCTTGTTTTTGTTAGAATACCGCTTGTCAGCGAAAAAATTTCAATTCATACTGTCAATATTCCTTCTAAACCTTTTCCAAATAGGCACAGCAACAGCGCAAAAAACGATTCCCACAGCAGAAACAATAACCCATGTGAGAATAGTTGCATTCCAGCCCTTATTTTCCGCAATTGAAGCAAAGGCATAGGTAGAAAGCGAAGCACCTATATATGTACAACTGTTAAGAACGCCCGAAAAGGTTGCAACCTTTCCGTATTTTACAAATCTTTTCGGAACATGACCTATAAGCATTATGTTTATTCCGTGCATAAATGCCACGATAAGTGCCATAAGGAGCATTGAAACGGGAACAGATGCCGAAAAAAACGTGTTTGATATATAGAGCACGGCAGAAACCACTGCGGACATAACAAAAATCGCAGTAGCAGAAAGAACCTCGTCTTTGAAGATCTTGCTGTTAATGAACGAAAACGCACTGAAGCTCACAATGCTGAATACTGCCAAAATTACGGTTGAAACGATAGATTGCTCCTCTGAAAGTCCGAATGTTTCAAGCATATATGAGGGCATCCAGTTTGTAACGCCGTCTCGCAAAATTCCTTGACATATAATTCCCAGCATAATAAGAGCAATGGGCAAAAAAACGAATTTCGGAAGCGGTAATGCTTCTTCTTTTTTGCTTTCTTTTTTCGGCTCTGCCCTCTCACCACCGATATGCTCTGCTGTGAAAAGCTTTTTATAAAGCGATATCCACAAAATAAGGATAAGCGAGCCTCCGACAGCGCATATAAAGATGATCGGACGCCAATTCAGAAATCTCAGCAAAACAGGGCAGCCGAGATATAGAAAAATCGTTGCAAAGGATGAGCCCCAAGAAACCCTTACCATCGCATAGCTATATTCATATTCGTTAAGATGTATCGACATGAGCCTGACAATAGGCGGCCAGAGCATCGCATGAGCAAAGCCGTTGACAGTCCAAACAAGCGTCATATAGGGTACGCCCGTGCAAAAGCACATCAGTATATTGCAGAAAACAGCAATTCCAAGACCTGATGATATCATCACAGCGGGACTAATGCGGTCACCGATAAATCCGCTTACAAGCTGACCAAAGCCATAGGAGACAGTAAGACCCGTTATAACAACCGCAAGAGCGGTTTTTGTCAGCGACATATCCGAGCAGATCCTGACCATCATAACCGTGACATTGATTCTCATAAGATAGCTTCCAAAATATATAAGCGTCAAAAGATAGGCTATCTTTCTGACTCTGGAACAAATAAGGTCTTTCATTGGTGTATTCCTTTGCAAAACAAGATTATTTATAAATCAACCATAATTATACCACAAAAGATAATAATGTCAACATTTTTAAGCTTTTTCTACTGAAAATAGCCCACGGTATTCACCGTGGGCTAAAAAGGTTAAATAATCAGTTAAAATCAGCCTTTTTTCTGAAGATAGCATAGAGCTTTGAAACATCAAGATAGTTGAATGTACCATCATCGTTTATATCTGTTTGGACGTACTCAGAGACAGTTGTCTTTTGTCTGAACAAAGCATAAAGCTTTGAAACATCAAGGTAGTTAAACTTACCATCTTCGTTTATATCACCCGGAATTTGATCAGTAATATTAATAGTTGCAAAATATTTTTCAATAATGCCAACCGCATCGCCGCCATTGGTCGTTATCATGAGCTCGTCAAGCGAAAGTTCCCTGTCTCCAATCTCTGCGTCCTTTGCAACAGAAACCGTAACGGTTACTACCAATTCCTTTGGAGATTCATTCTTTTCAAGACCGCCGATTACAGAAACAAGCCAAGTTCCATTGATATCTGTGACATCAATACCATCTGCCGCTGCTACATTTGTAATTGTAAAACCATCCTGAACGGGAAGCTTGAAAGCATAGCCATCATATGTTCCCGCAAAGCTTACGGTATAAGTAAATTCAGAACCTTGAACCACGCTCT
>CAYPKQ010000025.1:0-17855 GCA_964411355.1 uncultured Lachnospiraceae bacterium | reverse complement strand
ATAGTCTTATACGCATTTCTTGAGAGACGGCAGCGTTCCTCTGCATCGTCAAGCAGCTTTTTCACCTTTTCGAAAAGGTCTTCAATGTCGCCATCCTTATACATATATCCGTTTTCACCGTCCTGCATAAGGAATGGAACAGAACCGATAGCACTGTTTGCAACAACGGCGCAAGCAGAATTCATTGACTCGTTGAGAACTGCTCCCCAGCCCTCGTTTCTATCCGAAGTGAAGATGAATATCTCGCTTTTTTCCATATGCTCACGAACCTGCTCCGGTTTCATTGAGCCGAGCATCCGAACGCAATCGGAAAGTCCCTTTTCCTCTATCAAATTTTTGATTTTTTCTTCAAGAGGACCGTTTCCAATCATATCAATTTTGAAATCATATCCTGCATTTTTCAAGTGCCACGCAAGTCCCAACACAAATTCGGGGTGTTTAAGCGGAATATATCTCGAAACCCAAAGAATTGATGCCGGCTCTTTTTTTTCAATAAGACTTTCTACATCATCATATCTCTTTAACTCTGTAAAATATCCCCACTTATATGTTTTTCCGATAAAAGCTAACATTTTTGAAAAATCCACAGGAGTATATGCGCTGGCACACAGAACATAAAAATTCTTAAATCTTATATAATTTTTCAGTGCTCTCAAAATATGCACCGGTAATTTCAAAAGCGGAACACCTTTCTTATAAGGCCTCTCTGTATACATGAATGTGAGAAGTCTCTTTTTAAGGCGTGTTTTAACCATAGAATGAGGTGCACTGCCAATAATTACAACATCTGCATCGTCAATGATCTGCTGACATTTATTTCTTGAATCCTCATCGGCATAGTTCTGCAATATATAAGGCGGTCTTTCGTCTCCACCCCAGCCAAGCTTCAAGCGTTCTTCGCTTATAGGTGCTGTTTCTATAAAATAATAGTCATCACCAATCATCGAATACAAAGCATCCGCAAGCGGTTTTTGATGGTGGTTATAAAAGCTGGTTATAAACACAATTTTCATGAGTTAATTACCTCTTTATAAAGTTCTATATATTCCTCGAATCTATCATTCATATCAAAATTTTTTGCCCTTTCAAGACAATCCTCTTTAGAATAAGGATTATTTTCGCAAATACGTTTTATCTCATTTTCCATTGCATCAATATCATTGACTGCAACAACACTTCCGCATTCTCCAATAGTCTCCGGACTTCCCCCCGTTCTGAATGTCAAAATAGGAGTTCCGCAAGCAATGGATTCCAAATTTACGGTAGGATAAGTATCCTCTCTCGTTGGATTTACAAACAGATCGGCAGCGGTATATATTTCCGCAAGTTCCTTTTGATTTGAGGTTCTGTTTATACAAAGAACATTCTTTGGCATTCTTTGTCTCACATTGTCATCAGCTCCGACTATCACAATTTTATATTCATCATCAAGTCTTGCGGCAAGCTCTGCAAAAACATCAATTCCCTTTCTCTCGTCCCATCCCATAATAACGCCAAGGAGAATTTTCTTGTTTTCAAGACCGTATTTTTCTCTGAAATTACTTGGTGTAGGTTTGAAAACCGAAAGGTCTATTCCATTATGTATCACATTTACGGGATATTCGCGAAGAAAAGATTGACCTATGAGCTCGGAAATCCAGTTTGAAGCCGCTACGATGGTCATATTTTCCACACCCGTAAACCATTTTTTCTTTTGGCGGTATGCCATTCGTGTGTTATCGATCCTTGATTTGGGATAGATTGAAAGCTGTGGGCAATGGTGGCATTCGGTTTTCCACTTATCGCACCCCGCAATAACAAAATGCGGGCAATGACCGGTAAATGTCCAGCAATCGTGCAAAGACCACACAACAGGAATGTTATTCTTTTTTATATACTTCATCAGCATCGGTAAATTGATACAAAATGCATGAAGATTATGAAGATGGATAACATCGGGCTTAAACTTTTTCAGTGCTCTGACAAGCCCCAGTGTACCGAAATGGGAAAAACCACCATTGATCCCGGCAAACTGTCCAAGCACCGTGTGAAGAAAATTCTCAAAATAACTTCCAAAATAGCTATGATTCTTGGGAGGCGTGGGAAGCTTCATACGATTTACGCTGTATATTTTCGATGAAAAAGTCTTGCTCTTTTCACCTTTTTCATCAAGGATCTTTGAAATATTCAGCATAATATTTCCCGTGCTACCGTTTGATACCATATTTATCTGAGCTATTTTCATTTTATCCCCTCATATTTACAAGTTTATTATGGTTTATAATTCTACTCACATATCCGTCTATAAGACAGAATGAAGCAAAAAGCCAAGGCATTCCCTGCAGTATCGGTTCGACCATAAATTCCATATAGCAGATAACATAAATGCAAAGCACGATCTGACGGAAGCCAAACGAAAGAGTATCATCAGAGAGGCACTTTATAAGATGGCTAATCGATATCAAAAGATAGATAACCATTCCCAAGAGAGCAAAAATTCCTGCTTCATCATATGTGTCAAGGAAAATATCGTGTGCATATCCCATTTCCTCTCTCATATGCATTCCCCCAAAAGGATGGTAAAACATATTTTTTAGGAAATATTGCTTTTTTACATCGCGTCTATCCTCATCAAGCTCCATTTCACTGTCTTTTGAGAAAAATCTCTCGTACAAAGGAGAATCTTCGATATAAGACCTTATTCCAAGTATATTCGCTTGATAGACAAACAAAAGCAAAAGAATAATTGCTATCAAAAGAACGAGAACACGCATTCTTCCCTTTTTGATCCTCAAAAATCTATGTGAAAAAGCAACAGCAACTATTATTAAAAACATGAAAAGAAGTGTTCTTCCGGAAAGAATAAGATTATACCCTAAAACAACAATAACTGTAACAATCGATGCAACCTTGATTTTTACATTATTTTTAAAAAACAAGCAAGCAATCGTAAGACCAAGAGGAATGCAAGCAAGTGCTGCCTGTCCTGTTGCCGCCATTTCGCTTCCTGACCATATATCTATCGTATTTCTCGATTCAAATGAAGAGCCGTTACTTATCCAATTAAGCAAATAATGCGCAAATGAACCCAACGCAGTTGCGGCAACTGTCCAATAAAACAACGTATATGGAGTATTACTCTCTGAACAATCAAGGTCATCATCCATCAAACTGTAGCCCATGATATAACACAAAAGGTATGTAAGTGTCTTTATCATACCAAGTACAGAATATGAGGATTCGGGTGAGAAGAATAACAAGGAAAGCGACAACAAAAGCAACATAGACAAAGGCAACAAATCAAAATGAAGCTTCCTATAAGAATTTAAGCAGAAAAGTATAACTGCAATGAATATAAAATAGAAATATCTGTTGATAAGATTCAAGGATGCGAGACTTATGAACATCAAAGCGAAATATGTCATAAAATTCCCTATCCTTGTTTTCAGGGACAGATCCATTTTTTCCCCCTTAAAAATCCAAAATAGTTTATAATTTTGATAATAAGTCAAGTAGTTTTTCGGCTTGTACTCGATTGTTCTTTTTTTCAAGAACAAAACGCTTTGCATCCGCACCGAAATTATGCAACTCCTCGTCGGAATGTTCAAACACACCGAGAAGGGCATTTTTTATTCCCTCGGGGCTCTCGTCCTCTATCAAAAAAACATGTGGCAAATGATCCTCGGGCATTCCCGGAAGCTTTGTAGTAAGCACAGGTGTTCCCGACGCCATGTATTCCATATTTTTTGATGGGAAAGAGTATTTTGTATATTCCTCGTGGGTAGGTCTTGGATTTATAAGCAAAGTTGCCTCAAGCTCCGCACGAACAATTTCACTATTTGGCGCAATGCCGAAATATTTTACATTTTCATATTTCGCAGAAAGAGTTTTAAGCTCTTGGGCGTAATCACCATCTCCGTAAATATGAAGCTCGGAATCCGGAATATTTGCCAAAATGAAACCATCAACAAGATTTTTTATTCCGTAAACTCTTTGCAAAGATCCGGCATAAAAACAGATACGCTCCTCAGCCTTGTTTTTAAGAAGATTCTCCTTTTCAGCCATGCTTTCGTCTGAGTGCCCCTCAAGAACCACAAAAGGTCTTTTTTTAGGGTTGACGATCTCGTTCATCTGCTCTGTCAAGAGCAAATATGATCTAAATTTTTCCATAATATGCAGATTGAGCTTTTGGCTGAAAGGAATATTTTTCATATTTGAAAAATGACACGGCACATCGGTAACAATACCCACTGTCCTGTAACCTCTTATGGCAGATGCCGCAAGTGCGCCCATTGTTGCAACGATATTCAATGCATCACACACAACCGCTGTTTCTTTTCTTTTTTTCTTTGAAAACAAAACCTTAAAAAATACCGAAAAAAGAACAAAAACATTGCGAAAAATCGGGTAATTTATAAATGGCACATAAGAAAACTCAATTCCACAGTCGGAATCCTTTTCAGCACCGAACCATAATTTTGAAGAAACACTGCGATTAATGGGACGGGTAGAAATAAGATTGACATTTGAACCGTTTTTCACAAGCCCCTCGGCAAGCAGAAAATTATATTTTTGTGCTTGTTGGGAAACTCTTGCGCCTTTTTTTTCCACATACTCGGTGTATTTTTTACGCGAGCAAGTGCTAGAAATATATATTATGTTCACAGTATATCTCCCTTGTTTCATTTGGAGGTAACTTTTTCTATGCTGTCCAAATGGCTTTCAATAATATTCTCAATTGTGTATTCTTCAACAGCCTTCAAAGAATTTGCGGCAAAGAGGTCTCTCAGCTCCTCGTCCTGTGCAAGTGTTTCTATGCGCGAAGCCAGCTCATCTGTATTCTCACATTCATAAACATAGCCGTTAAAATCGTTTGTAACAAGTTC
Organism: uncultured Lachnospiraceae bacterium; assembly: GCA_964411355.1. GTDB lineage: Bacteria > Bacillota > Clostridia > Oscillospirales > CAG-272 > SIG710. The sequence continues at coordinate 12,990 of CAYPKQ010000025.1, read as the reverse complement.
ATTACCTGCTGTGCATTTGTTAGAAGAAATAGTTGGAAGTCCATTCGAAAGAGACTCATTGATAACAAGTCCCCAAATATCTTTACGCGTAGGCAAAACAAACACATCGGAAGCCCTATAATACTTTTGCAGTTCGGCAGGCTTTTTGAAACCAATTATATGTACATTTTTAAGTTTCGATTCCGAGATGATCTTATTGTATTCATCCTCAAGAGGACCACCACCTATTATATAAAGCTGTGCCTCTTGAGAAGTTTTGCCCCATGCATTCAGCAACAGATCGAAGCCTTTACGATAAATAAACTGTCCAACGGTTACAAAGGTAACTTTGTTCTCCATTCCCAATTCTTTTTTCATAGCTTCTTTTTGCTCTTTTGTATAGGGAGCTGTTAAGATTTCATCCTTCATCAACGAGGTGAAAGGATGCTTAACGATATTTTCGGGTTTTGCTCCGTATGTTCTGAAATATTCAACGGCACGCTCACAACCGGCAAAGCAAAGAGTTGCTCTTTTTACATAATAACTTTTCACCTGCTTTTTCGGAAAGCTTGTTGTAATTTCAAGTGCTCCGTCACAATTCAAAATGCAGGGTACTTTCTTGCGCCAACAAATTCTTTGCAGCTTACGAACTCTTTTATACCATGGCGTATAGCAAAGAACAACATCAAAGTCTGTTATATTTGCAACGCACTGATTATAGTGCTCCTCTGCAAGCTCATTGTCGAAAATCTCAAAACGGAATTCCTCCGAGGATTTTTTATACCAAGCATCATTTCGTGATTCATTTTTAGCCTCGCAAAAAAAAGTTGTTGTTTCATGTTTCTTTGACAAGCCTTTAAATACTTCTATTCTATATGGTGCAGTAAAATCAGAAATAATCAAAATTTTCATAATCAATCCTCCAATATATTTAAGTAGTTAATCAAAAGTTTGGTAAAAAACTTCAATGGGTGCTTACTGCAATTATCTCCGCATATTTTTCGCTGTTTTTTGTTTTTCCAAGGTGTGCGGTGAAAAATTCTCCGTATTTTTTTGTATCGTGACCTTGCTTTACAGCCAGAATAGCTTTCTTCAGGTCCAAAGCATCGCCGCTATCAACGCTGAAGCAACCCGTTTCACTCTGCGCCATCTGTGCAAACTTCGATTCTGCTCCGATGCAGAGTATTATTGGACTTCCCGAAGCAAAGCAGGTTGCCGTTTTGCTTGGCAAGGCGGTCTTATACACATCCTTTACAAGCGGAATAACATTTACAGATGCGGTCGCATATATCGAAGGAGCAAGATCGCTTCCCAGCATATTCCAAAACTTAACATTCGCAAGTCCAAGCTCGTCCGCCTTAGCTTCGAGCTTTTTTCTGTATGCGCCGTCACCTATGATGTGGAAGAAAAAATCCTCCTCATCCTTCATCAGCGCTGCCGCTTCTATCAGAATATCCACATTCTGCATAATTCCGATATTTCCCGCATAAACCACATTGAATTTATCCTCGGGGAACATCTTCTTCGTTTCCGTCATGTCAAGCTCGGAAATATCGTATGGCTCATCGCGGTAGCTCCAGTTATAGACACAGCTTATCTTGTCTGCATTCACACCGTCCGAGACGAGAAGATCCTTCATATCCTCGGAAATAGTGATTATATTGTCTGCTTTTCTATATCCGACTCTTTGAAGTGCGGAAAGTATCTTAAATGGGAGTCCACCCTTTGAAAGATTCCCGCTGAAAACGGCATTGTAAGGAAATATATCCTGAACATTAAACGTTATCGGTATATTTCCAAGCTTTCTTCTGATAAGACCGACAGTAGCCCCCGCAACATTCGTTGACTGAACAAATGCCGCTCCGTAGTCATCCTTTTTGCTTATATATTTTTTGCATTTTCCCACATAAGCAAGATCGGTAAGATATCTTGCTATAAAATTCTGCTTTTTAGGTGCCTTACAAGCCACCGCGGTTGTTGTAACACCCAATTTCACAAGTGCTTCCGGAAGAGTGGGCAACGGACCGCCTGTATTTTTCTGTATGATATGTACAATATGTCCGCGCCTGTACAGTGCCTCTACCATGGCAGACAAAAGATGCTCCGACGGTGTTCTGCGGTCAAACCCAACACTCATCAAAAACAAGATCTTCATTCCTAAAAATCTCCTCTTCTGTTTTTTGAGTAAAGCCTATCAATTGAGCACGCTTCCGAGCCACTCAACCATCGCCTTCTTTTCAGCGTTAACAAAATCAAGGTCAAGCTTTACGGGACGCTTTGTTATATCGCCCGCACCAACCCTTTGGAGCAAACCAACTCTCTCGGTTTGTGAAAAGAGCATTGCAGTTCCACCGTATGCAAGAGTTACAGCACAGGCATGAACTCTGTCAGACATTGTAAAGGACGAATTTGCATAAATGTTGAAATATCCGTAGGGCAAGTCTGCACAAAAAGAATTTCCCTGACTGTATATCTTGCTTCTGAAATGTGGATGGAATCTGTGATCTGTGCGTATAACACGGTAATCACCGATTTTGTCGTCTCTCTTCCTCTGAGGCAAAAGACTTGCGGCATAAATGAGTGCATCGGAAAAACGGTCTGTTTTGTATGCCATTCTTGTAAGAAGGCTCGTATGTCTTACATGATATGTCTCGCCCTCAAAATCGAATGTTGCCGAGTCCTTTCCGCCTTTATTCTTTGTTGAAATATGCGGCTCGGCTATTTTATCAAAATTCAGCGCAAAATACTTTTCGCCCATGCCTGCAGGCGAATAATAATCGGGAGCAAAAAACGAAAAGCATATACCGTCGTAGGCATTATCGGCATATTTACCAAAGGTATCAAAGGTATTCTTTTCTCTCGAAGTGAAAACAAACGGAGGATGTTCCTCAAAAAACTTTGCACAAGACGCAAAGGAATCTTCATTCATCTTCATCATTCCTGCGCTGAGCAGAATATATCTCACCCCTCTTTTTTCAAGAGCGACCAATATATCCTCCCAAAGAGGAAGAAAATATTTTGATATGACCGGTCCTGCAAGAACAACGTAATCCACATCAAGCTGCGATATGTATTCAAGCTGGTTTTTATGAGGATACAAACGTTTTCCACAGCTTGTTGTATATGTCTGCAAATCGGAAACCAATGTTACGTTCTCTTCTCCGAGCAGTTTTTTCAAAACGTGTTCAACACCCATGCTGAAAAATGCATTTCCAATATTTGTACACCAAAATCCTGTACAATATGCAACCTTTATCGACATAATGTCATCTAACCTTTCGTCTACACATTTTTCTTTGACAATGCTTCCGAAATCCATCAAAAGCAACTCGTTAATTATCATTATAACATATAAAGCGTAAAATTACAACCTTTTTTTGAATCTTCTTTAATTTTTACGCAAATATTGCGCACAAAAACTTGATATTTCCCGAAAAAAGCGCAAAGTGGACAAAATCACCTTGCGCTTTTAATAAAAAATCAATTTTCCTCTTCGGTAAATATCCGTGCTGTTTGGGCAATACACACAGGCAAAATTGCCGCAGGCTCGGCGGATTTGAGAACGGAAATGCATTCATTTATGCTCGCACCTGTTGTTACCACATCATCTACGAGAATAACACATTTCCCCTTAATGTTTATCGCATTTTTCGCAAGTGAAAAAGCGTCCTTTACATTTCTGCGACGCGCATCTTCACCAAGATTTTTCTGCTCGCTGCCATCTCTTTCACGCACCAAAATCGGAACATAGGGAATATGCGTTATTTTTGAGAGATTTTTGGCAAGCAAGCCTGCCTGATCATAACCGTGATTAATTATTCCTTGTTCTCTCCTCGGAACACTTGTTATTATCAGATCTGCACCAAGATAGATCGAGGCATATTTCATGATCGGCAAATGGAGCTGGTATGCAGCGAAACGCTCTGCTCTTCTGTCTGCATTCCTCTTTAGGGCAAAAATCAGTTTTTTGACTGTGCCCATCGGATCTCCGCTATATGAACAAAGCTTCAAAAGCACGTTATTTCCGCTTCTTCTCATCATGCCTGACGAGCATCGGCAATCCATCATCGGAAGGCGGCAACGGGCACATTGACAGAGCTTTGCCTTCTCCCATTCGGCACGGCAAGAAGGGCAAAAAGCATCTCCGCCCTTTTCATGAATGAACTTCGGTGCACTTTCAATAATTTCGCCGCAGCCAATGCATTTAGGCGGAAACAAAAAGTCAAGAAATCTCATTTTACACCTCAACAGCTTTATCTTTTACAGTATAGCACAAATTTCGACTTTTTTCAAGCCCTTACTATGCTCTTCATCGATGAATAAAAAGTTTCAAGCTCACGCATGGTATTAAATGGGCTGAAGCTGATCCTTACGGCACCTCCCTCGGGTGTGCCGAGAGTCCTATGCCCCAAAGGAGAACAGTGATAACCGCTTCTTACGCATATGCCACAATCGTCAAGCATATCCGCCACACGTTCGCATGGCACAGAAAAGACATTAAATAGGAGCACAGAACCTATATGCATCGGCGCATATATCTCAACCCCATCAAGTGAACTCAGCATATCAAAAGCCCGCCTGAACAAAGCCGATTCATGCTCGTGTATTTCATCAATTCTGCGCATTTTCACAAATTTTATTCCCTCACAAAGAGCGGTAATCGAAGGCACAGAAAGCGTCCCCGCCTCAAATCGCTCCGGGGAAAGCTCGGGCATATGGATATCAAGAGAATTAACACCGCTACCGCCCTCTATGATAGGTCTTGGCATTATTCCATCACGCAAAAGGACAAATCCACTGCCCTGAAGTCCGTACAGCCCTTTATGCCCCGGCGCACAAAGGACATCTATATTGTCACGCTCCATGTCTATGGGTATATGCCCCGCCGACTGCGCCGCATCAAGAACAAAAATTATCCCCATAGAACGGCAAAGCGCACCGATCCCTCGAATAGGCAAGACCGAAGAACAGATATTTGACGAGTGAGCGGCTATAAGCATTTTTGTATTCGGCTTTATAAGCCTTCTTATCCCCTCGCAAACAGCATTTGCACTTCTTTTTTCCGACAAGCACATAGTATCAAAAATGTTAAATTCAATAAATCCCTTTTCCGCAAGGCAGGCAATGGGGCGATATACGGAATTATGCTCCATATCACTTATTATAACATGGTCTCCCTCGCTGAGAAGCCCCTTTATAACCATATTGAGAGCATAGGTATCATTATAGGTGAAAAAAACATTTTCAGGCTTATCAGAACCAAAAAGAGACGCTGTCTCTTCTCTTGCTTCAAAAATTTTCTCCGAGGAAATCCGGGACAGAGAATGCGCTCCTCTGCCCGGATTTCCGCAATAGCTTTTTATACATTTCGTAACCTCTTTTGTCACCGAAAGCGGCTTGGGATAAGAAGTTGCGGCATTGTCGAAATATATCATAGCTCGGTATCTCCCCTGTAAAATTTCCGAACTCTTATTCTTGAGCTTTCAAGTATTATCTTTGAATTTTCAAGCAGACTGCATGGTATCTCTACGCCGTATGAGCAGCCTCTTTTGCTCTTCTCGCCGTCAAGCTTTATAACTCGGCAAGGAATTGCAGACGAGGCAAGCACCCTCTGCGCCTTGATAGCATAGGTCTGCGAGGAAAATGATGCTATGCAATCCATAATTTGTTACCTCCTTTGTATCAGAATACGCAAAAAAGGCAAAAAATGTTCATTTGCGAGAGAATAAAAAACAAAGCAGATCATTGCGTCAAACAGTAATTTATCGAACTGTTGAAGATGTATTTTGTAGGGGACGATGCCCTCGACGTCCCCTACAGATTTGCGTTTTATCAACGCACCGCTAAATTCCTGTTTACAGAACACTCATCACAAATTTCAAAAAAACTAACGGGGCAGAATCAAATGCTTTTTGAAAGCAACTGACTCGCCCCGTTTATTTGATTAGTTTAACCCTTTATTGCTTCGTAAATAAGGTTTCTGATATAAGGATGCGCTCTTTCATAGAGATAGCCGCAGCCTCTTATATGAGTGGTAAGGAATACAGAAAGCTTTTCGGATGGATCAATGATGGCATATGAGCAAGCCGCGCCGTCCCAGCCAAATTCACCCACGTTGCTCCTCGAAAGCGAAGCCAGAGGATTCATCATAACTCTTCCGCAAAGGCCGTATCCGTAGCCCCACCATCTTGGAGATTGAGTATAGCTTCTGAACTGCGCCTCGGTCTTAAGGCGGTTAACTGTGAGGGATTTCACAGTCTCCTCTTTAAGAAGTCGGTATCCGTTTTCAGCAACGCCGCCGTTTGCAACAGCGTCAATTATCTTTGAATAATCGCTGAGATTTGAGAAAAGTCCTGCCCCGCCGCTTTCGTAGTCCTCGCCGAGACAATAAGCGTTATCGGGCTCTTTTGCGGTAGCTTTGCTGAATATGGAATCGTAATTATACTGAACCGTCATTCTCTTTTCCTGCTCGGGGGTAAGATGGAAGCCCATATTTTTGATTCCGAGAGGGGTAAACATTATCTCGTCCAGATATTCACCGAATTTCATGCCCGTTACAGCCTCGATGACGGCTGCAAGCACGTCATGGCAAAGGCTGTATCTGTAATTTGTGCCGGGCTCAAATTCAAGCGGACGGTTTGCAAGCACCGAAACAAGCTCTCTTGTGCTTTTCATTCCGTTTTTCCTTGCTTCAACAAAATCGGGTGTTCCGAAATCGTATGTAAAGCCCGCACTCATGGTAATGAGATCAAGAATCGTTATCTTATTCTTTGCGGGGACGGGACCTTCAGGAGTTTTAACAAGCATATTGGCAAATTCGGGCAGATATTTATCAAGGGTATCGTCAAGGGCAAGCCTTCCTTCCTCGATGAGTCTGTTTGCCGCAAGGCAGGTTATGACCTTGGTGCAGGAAAAGAGCCAATAAAGATGCTCATCGCAAAGCTTTATCTTCTTTTCAGCATCCGCATAGCCCATAAAATGGCGAAGGACTATATCGTGTCCCCGTCTTATCTCTATTCCGCAGAGATTTATATCCACCTCCTGCATGGAGTCGATATAATCCACTACCTTTGTAAAATCACTCATTTGTTTTCACCATTCCTCTCTTTTTGATTTTCGGGATGATTTTGTATACGGCAATGTATGTAACTACACTAAGAACTATTGCTGCAAGCACATCGATTATCGAATGCTGTTTTAAAAAGACTGTCGAAAGACTTACGAGTATCAGGGATATGACCCAAAAAATACGCCACGGAGCACTTTGCATTCCTCTGGCATGTATTCCGCCGAAAAATGACGCCACCATGCCAAGAACATGGATCGAGGGACAGACATTGGTGTTTGTATCGAAGGAATAAAGCCCTCTCACCGCCCGAGCAAAAATATTATCTCTCGTAATTTCAGGACGAAGAAGCTGGCAAGTAGGCCAGATCAGATAAATTATAATTGTCACCGAATAGGAAATAATAATAAAATACATATAGCTCTTGAAATTCTCTATATCGTATATTCCCAGATATATTACCATTCCGATGAGAAAAACAAACCACGCCCAATATGGAATTATAAATATCTCCGAGAATGGGATAAGTTCATCAAAAGCACACACAACGGGAGTATAATACTCTCTCGGAATCAATCTTTCCACCGCCAAAAACATTAATCCGTATATCGGCCAAAAAATCAGCAGCAACAAATGTGAAAATTCGGGGGATGACAGCTTTGAAAAGCGGAATTTTCTGTAATCAACCTGAGGGCTTATCATTTTCTCGTAAACACCTCACTTACACATGAATATATCTCTTCTGCAGCATTTTTCGAAAGATCTCTCTCCATCAGCGTCTTCATGTGATCAAGCCTTATTTCGTCACAAAGCAGCTCCAGAGCGAGCTTTGCAATCAATTCGGGCTCGGATGCAGAGAGAATGTACCCTTTTCGGGTCAAAAAATCAATATTTCTCGTTTCGCAACCGGGCACAGCATCTATGCACACCATCGGCAATCTTTTTGCCAAGGCTTCGCTTGTGCTGAGTCCTCCCGGCTTTCCTATAAGAAGCTCGGAAGCGTCCATAAGCGAGCTTATTTTTTCGCTGTAACCTAAAATTCTTACTTTTTCACTTGAATATTCCTGAAGCGAGTCAAAGAGCTTCTGATTGTTTCCGCAAACCACGGTAAGACTCACCTTATCGGGCAGTCGCTCAACAAGCTCTTTGGTCAGCTCCTCCATAGGTCCAGCACCCATGCTTCCGCACATCAGAAGAATATGTTTACAGTTTATATCAAGTCCCTCAGCTACCTTTGCTTTCTTTTTATCTCCGGTTTCATAAAATATTTTTCTTACCGGAATGCCGCTTTCGATTATTTTGTCACAAGGTACACCTCGTTCCACAAATTCAGCCTTTAATCCTATCGGAACAAAAAAAGCATCCATATCGCCCATATTGACACCGGGACTGCAGGTATAATCTGTGGCAACAAAATAGCTTTTAAAGCCGGGCGAGTGCTTTTTTCTGATCTCAGTAAGAGTAAGCTCGGCAAAAACATGCACGGCAATTACTGTTTCATAGCCGTTTTTAACTATATATTCGTAAAGCTCGTCCGCATTGCTCGCATTGGCATAATAAAGCACCTTATTATTGTGCTTCTCCTCAAAACGGTAAGTAGCACCGAAAAGCTGCGGCAGATGCCTGTAAACAAAAATATGACCCTTACTTACAGCATCAGAAACACCTTTTGAAAAAAGTGCAAGAGTGTCAAATATATCACATTCTGTGCCATGCGACTCAAAGCATTCCTTAATGGCGTTTGCAGCAGAATTATGTCCCCCGCCGGTATTGCAGGACAGAATAAGAACCTTTCTCTTCATATCATCTCCTCCTTCTCTTTGCAAGCATTCTCCCTTTTTATCTGTCTGTGATAAAGACGCACAAGCTTTGGTCTGTTATAGCGCTGTATCATAATAAAGGGAATATTGCAAAGCACATATATCAGCACAAACAAAAGCCTTCTTTTTCGGGAAACCGAAAAAAGCAACACCGGACTTGCGAGGATCAGAAGGAGATGAACAAGCTCGGCAAGGCAGGTTTCGCTGATATATCTGAGAATATGCTCGGAGGTCAGATTTTTATTCAGCTTTTTTTTGAACATATAGGGAATGATATTACTCATATCGGGCACTTTTGACATCCATTTTGATATGTGAAATCTGTTATAGAATGAGCCTCCTGCTTCAAATCGGAATTCTTTGAAGGGAAAAACATTGAATTTTAAGAGTTTTTGAGGAAAAACCACCCCGAAAATATGCGCAAAAATACCCGCAATAACGGTAAAACCGATTCCGATCTTCAGATCACGAAAAAGCATTTGAAAACATAGCCTCCATTCGTTCGTTATACTGATACTTAACATTTTATAATAAAAAAATCAAGTCAATGTAAATTTTGCTTTAAAAGCTACGTGAAAGCGATCAAACGCTTTTCAAAAATCGTAATGTCGTGTGGGATTAACAGTCTCTATCCACTGAAGCGCAAGGGGAAACCATGTGCGCAAATGCTCATGCATTTTTGTGTCTGCGCCGCCCGAAACCTCGGGAGTTGCAAGAGAAAGACCGTGTGATCCCTCGGGATAGATGTGAAGCTCAAAGGAAACGCCATTCTTGCGCAAAGCACCTGCCATGAGAAGCGAATTTTCAACCGGAACGCAAGTATCGGCAAAGGTATGCCAGATAAATGCAGGCGGTGTTTCGCTGTCCACGAGATTTTCAAGAGAAAATACCGCCATTTCATCCTCTGTTGCATCTGCTTTTCCGCAAAGATTGAGAAAAGAGCCTCTATGAGCAAACTCGCCCGAGCTTATAACGGGATATGAAAGTATCATTCCCGTGGGACGGCAGATCCCGTCCGAGATATCTCCGAGAGCTTCACTGATTTTAGGATGCTTCCAGAAAATGCCCGTTGAGCCGGCAAGATGACCGCCGGCAGAAAATCCTATGGTAAATATATAATCGGGATCAATGCTGAAATGCTCTGCATTTTCTCTTATGTATTTTATCGCAGCAAGAGCTTGTATCTGGGGGCGAAAATCGGTTGCATAGGGCTTAACGCTGTATCTTAGGACAAAGGCATTTATGCCAGCAGCAAGAAATGCTCTTGCAACGGCATCTCCTTCTCTGTCATCGCAAACGCCGCTATATCCGCCGCCGGGGAGGATAAGAATTGCCTTTCTGCGATTTTTATAGTCTCCGGGCATTGACCGGCACACATAAGCCTTCAGATAGGTATTTTCGTCTCCCGGAAAAAGATCAATATTTTCAAAAAACATTTTTTCACCTCTAAAGCACAGAATTACAGATTAATATTACCACATCCGTCAACTTTTTTCAAGTAGTTTTTGAAATCTCTATTGAAAAAAAGGAAAAGATATGGTAATATATCTATGTGCATATTTGCAAAAAACAAAACACAAAGGAGATTAAAAAATGTTCGGACTTATTTTGGGTATCATCATTCTTTTGGCTGCCGTTGGCTTTGGACTTTTGATATTAAAAAAAGCAAAGGTGCTTTCCGCTATCGTTATTACACTCGGTATTATTGTTGGGGCGGGAAGTATAATTATTTCCTGCATTGCTTCCGTGCCAACGGGAATGACAGGAATCGTCACCACCTTCGGCAAGGTTGAAAATTATGTACTTGATGCGGGACTTTCCATGAAAGCCCCTTGGCAAACCGTAATAAAAATGGACAACAGAATCCAGAAGAAGAGCGTTTCTCTCTCCTGCTTCTCCTCGGATATCCAGGAGGTCAGCATTGCATATACCGTAAACTATCAGATAGATAAGGCAAATGCAATGAATATCTATAAGAGCATCGGAACGGGATATTTTGATACTGTAATTCAGCCCAGCATCACAGAGGCTGTAAAGGAGGTCACCGCACGCTATACCGCCGAGGCGCTTGTAAACAGCCGCGAAGAGCTTTCAAACGAAATAGAAAAGGTGCTCACGGAAAGACTTGTTGCCTATAATATAAATATCGTTGATACATCAATTGAGGATATGGATTTCACAGACGCCTTTACAAGTGCTGTCGAAGCCAAGCAGGTTGCTCAGCAGAACAAGCTCAAGGCAGAAACAGAGGCACAGCAGAAGATAGTTGAAGCTGAAGCTGCGGCAAAGGTTAAAACTGTCGAGGCTCAGGCAGAAGCTGATGCCGAAAAGATAAAGGCCGAAGCTGAAGCATATCAGATAAAGATAAAGGCTGAAGCTGAGGCTGAAGCAAATGCAAAGATCAATGAGTCTCTCACAGATTCGCTCAACGATTATTATTATATCAACCAATGGAACGGCGTTCTTCCCGGAACATATGTGGGCTCGGATGATGTCAGCACTATAATCAACCCAAACTGAAATGGATAAATATAAAAAATTAGTTTCAAACACGGCAATACTCAGCATAGGCACACTTGCCTCAAAGGTGCTCGTCTATCTGCTTTTGCCGCTCTATACCGGCTGTCTTTCCCCCTCGGAATACAGCACCGCAGACCTTATCTCACAAACTGCAAATCTCCTTCTGCCGCTTCTTGCGGTGGGAATGGTGGATGCGATTTTCCGTTTTGCCATAGATGCGAAAAAAGGCGAGACCGAAAAGGTATTTTGCGTCAGCACTCTGATGGTGACCTTGGGATCTGTCATTGCCTTGGCTCTTATACCTATATTTGAAATGACGGGATTTTTTTCGGGCTATTCCTGGCTTATTCCGCTATATGTTATCGCTTCAAATTTCCATCTTTCAGCAGCACATTTCATAAGAGGACAGGGAAAAACAAAGCTCTTTTCAATTCAGGGAATAATCTGCACGGCACTGACCATTGCGCTTAATCTTCTTTTCCTTCTGGCATTTGATATGGGAGTTTTAGGTTATGTTCTCTCGGTGATCCTCTCGGATACCGTTATGACCCTTTTCCTCTATATCAAAGAAGGGCTTTGGAGATATCTTGCTCCCTCGAATTTTGATAAGGTTATTCTCGGCAAAATGATAAAATACAGCGTGCCGATGATACCTACCACCGTCTTTTGGTGGATAACCAATGTTGCGGACAGATACATGATAGCATGTTTTGACGGTGACGCCATAAACGGTCTTTATGCGGTGGCATTCAAGGTGCCGACACTTCTCATTCTCGTTTCGGGAATTTTCAGCGAGGCATGGCAATATTCCGCGGTTACGGACGGAAATGACGAAGATAAGGGAAGCTTTTTCTCAAAGGTTTTTGATTCCTTCCAATCCATCGTATTTCTTGGGGCATCCTGCCTTATACTGCTTGCAAAATTCTTTGCCGAAATACTTTTGGCAGAAAGCTATTTTGATGCTTGGCAGTATATGCCCGTGCTGGTTTTCGCAACGGTTTTCTCAAGCCTTGTAACCTTTATGTCAAGCGTTTATGTAAAGCACAAAAAATCCTTTAATTCCTTCGTCACCGCATTTATAGGCGCACTTTCAAATATCATTTTGAATTTTTTGTTCATCCCCAAGTACAGTGCGCAAGGAGCGGCAATTGCAACCCTTGCCTGCTATATCATCGTCTATATCATTCGCGCCATCGACACACAGAGATATGAAAAATTCAGCACAAAACCGATTGTAATTCTGCTAAACACCGCTATAGTTGCATTTCAATGCATAACCATGCTAAAAGAGGTGAGGTATTGGTGGATCTTTGGGATCTGCTCCGTCATTGCAATTGCTGCTATCAATTTCGGAGCACTGTTTTCCTCTCTCAAAACCGTTTTCGGCAGCGTTTTCGGTCGCTTTAAAAAATAATTTCAAGTTTTTTTGAAAAAACTATTGCAAAATGGAAAATAATATGGTATAATATCCACGTTATGCACATTTTGCATAAGAATTAAGGATGGTCCTCTGCCTAATGCTCGGCACGAACATCCGGATTTATAAGGAGGAGCCAAAAATGGATCTTATTAAGGCTTTTACAAATGAGCAGCTGAAGGAGACAG
>CAYPKQ010000024.1:0-18583 GCA_964411355.1 uncultured Lachnospiraceae bacterium | reverse complement strand
GTTGCTTGCTATGGCACAACAGGAAATCCTTCATATGCCGGAGTTTATGACAAGATGATTGATTTCTTTAAGGAAGGCAATCCCAATGTCAAGATGTACCTCATGGCGCAGGCATCCGCTCATGGTATTAATGTTGGGCGGCTTGCTCCCGATTTTGAGTTCCTTGCAAGCCTTAAAACATGGACAGATAAGGGCGTAACTATTATTGATTGGGGTAAGCTTATTGCAGATCTTATAAACGGTGATGTTGAAGTACCCGGTGCAACACTTGACTACAATTGGAATACATTTATTGTTTCTCAAAGTGCCGCCGACGGCTTCCATCCCAATCAGCTCACAGGTTATATCACAACTCTTATGACATATTGTATGCTCACCGGTGAAAGTGCTGTTGGTCAGCCTTATAATTTCGTTGGCGATGACAGCTATTCAACAAACTCTTATTACAGAACCTTTGAGGAATATAAATCTGCCTACTATACCTATAATAGTGCAACCACCAATTATGATCAGGTGTTTGCATCCGAGGCAGATATGACCGGAATCCAGACACTTGTTGATGAGTATATTGCCGAAAAGCACTATGAGGATTATGCTCCCGAAAGAGCAATATTCATTGGTGATTCGTTTGTTTACTATGGCAACGCGGTTGTAAATGAGCCTTCAAGCATGACACAAACAAGCCGTATGAGGGATGAAGGATATTTCTATCAGCTTTGCCGTGCAAACGGACGCGATGTTGATGTTACAAACTGGACATTCGGTTCTCACGGTATTGGTAATATAAAGAGCGATAGCTGTACAATTGACGGATGTGCAGGAAATGGCACAAATCATATGGCGAATATAACAAATGCTTATTATGATTATGTTATCATCTCCGGCGGAAGAGCATCGACCAATACCTTCGAAAGTCTGAAAACTAACCTTGAATGGTATGTTGACTTCTTTAAGAGCGCAAATCCCAATGTAAAATTCTATTATCTTGTAAGCTCGGGAGCGCACAATATTTCTGTTGCAGAAACTTTCCCCATTGATATTCTCAATAATCTTGACAAGCTTGAGGAAATGGGCTTTACCGTTATCGACTGGGGCAAGCTTGTTGCAGATATTATAAACGGCGATGTTACAGTACCCGAAGCAACACTTGAATATAATAAGAACAGCTTTGTTGTATCTAAGAGTTCAAGCGACGGTTACCATCCCAATCAGCTTGCAGGATACATAACCGCTCTCATGACTTATCATGCGATTTACGGCGAAAGTGCTGTTGGCCAGCCTTATAATTTCTGCGGAGATAAGAGCTTTGTTGGAACAAACGCTACTAACTATCTTACCTTTGATAAGTATATTTCAACTTACTATACTTATGATGGCGCAACGACCAATTATCCCGAAATCTTTGCCTCCGAAGCAGATATGAAGGGTATTCAAACACTTATCGACCGTTATTTTGCTGAAAAAGCATTCAGAGACTATAATTTTGAATAAAAAGTAATGAATCTCCGCTTGAGCAAACGCTCAAGCGGAGATTTTTTATTGTACTAATTCAGCTATCATTGCATTTTTGTTTAAATAAATTGCGTGATCTGCTTTTACAAACACATCTGTATAAACACAATCAATAGTCGGATCAAATATTGCTACGACTCTTGCGATAGATACCTAAATATTTTTATCATGTATCGGTATATTGTCGGCGGAGAATTCAGCATCCATTATTTTGATAAGCTTGCGGTGATTTTCAAGATCTTTTCCTCTTAGTATGATCAGAAATTCATCACCGCCGATGCGATAAATTTAGCTTGTTTTAAATGTTTTTGCCAGTATCTTTGCAGAATGAATAATAAGTTCATTTCCAATATCATGACCGAATGTGTCATTTGTTTTTTCAGATTATTTATGTCGGCAACGATCAGCCCGAAGTTTGGATTTCCGAGATTTATTTCTTTATCAATCTCTGCAATTGCCTCGGTATAAGCTGTGCTGTTTTTTATACCCGTAAGAGAATCTCTGTATGCAAGTGCGTTTATGTATGTGGAATATTCGCGGATTTTTTCAAATGTATCACTTAGCACCTAAGAGAGAATACCTATCTCATCCCTTGAATCCACAACAAATTCAACATCCTGAACTCCCGATGAGACAGTTGCCGCAACCGAGGTCAGCTTTTTCAAGGGTGTAACGATTTTATGGGTTACAAAGAAAGTAAATGAAAATGGTACGGAAATCCACAATTAAAAAATAACAGCAGAATCTGTAAGTGTATAAAAAATTCAGAAAGAAGGAATAGGAGCACAAGCTCAATGATCTTTATCAGAAGTGAATGAACGGCGTTCCATTGTTTTATTTTATCAAACAATGTTGCTTTTTTCTCTTTTTTATTGGGGTAAAGCGAATACTGTTCGGGCAAGTCCTCGAGAATGGAGATTTTCGAAAACCATCCGTATTCATTTTTAAAAATGGCATTCGAGGTTTTCAGTACCCCGGAAGAGAATGTTTCGGCATATTCAACGATTTTTGAATTGATGTCATCTGTCTTTGCCTCGAGAATCATTTTTTCGCCAAAAACGGAAACCTTTTTAATCATCCTTACGTGAAAAATATGATAACCGCTTTCGCCGTTTAGCGTTTCGGTAACTGCATCCTCGGAAACATATTTAATTTTCAGCTTATGTAAATCGTTTTCTGTATAATATACAAGAATCGGCTCACTTGGCATTGTTAACATCTCCTCATTTTGAGATATTACTATATTTCAGAATTAGCGTAAAATATCACCATTATAATACATAATAACAGCACCTTATTGTTAAATTATGTTAACGATTATATGCTTTTTTGTTAATAAAAGTAAATATATAGGCTCAGTCAAAAAAATGTTTTTCTCAGAAAAAAGCGAAACATCAAATCACTTAAAAATATGATTATCAGCTTCGCTTTTTTGTTTTGTTATTTAATATCGTCTTTTTTTTCATTAATTTTTGTATCAAGCTCAAGAGGATATTGTACCTCCGAGTCTTTGATAATGCTTTCAATTTCTTTATCGGTCAATGGCGTTTCCGAGATAACATCATCGTTTGATGCTCTCATCAGCTTATGTTTCCTTACGAAAAACACAGGCAAGCCCGATGACAATGTCAATGCAGCGATGAGTAGGATATAAAATGCTTTATTGCTTTTTTCGTGATCATTAAGATCTGTATAATATACACGAACATTTCCGCTTTCTATCATTTCCTTTACAGGACCGATATCAATAGTTCCAATTAGATCTTCTTTGGTGAAAGCATCGCCATAATCGAAAAGTATCGCATCTCCGTATTTTTCCTGCATTTCAAGTTTGACCGACTCTGAAATCTCATCTTCAGTACTGTCTTTAAGCAGAGTAAGCTTTACAACATTTTCGATTTCGTAAACTCCGCCGCTACTGAATGCAAGACCTTTTTTGATATATCCTTCAAGCTCATCCATTATGCTCACGAGATAATTTCTTGAGTATTTCTGCGTGGTAAAGGTAACGCTTGAATCGTTCTCAATGAGGGAAAGTATATCATTCTTTCCTTTTTCGCCTTCCTCGCCTTCGATAAGTCCTATGGTAAGATTGCTCATATTACCGTAGGTTGACCAGACACCGCTGACATAATCGGGATATCCCTCTGTCGTCCAGCTTTCATAAAGCAAACCGATGTCCCTGTATTCCGCACCAAAGGAAGGGAATATCATAACTAAGCAAATAAGCAGCATAATAGGTAAAAACAAAAATCTTTTCATAAAATATCAACCTCCTTATAGCATACGGCGCAGCTTATTCAGTGCGCCCTTATACTTTCTGTAAGCTGCGGGCAGGGAAATGCCGAGAACCTTTCCGATCTCACGAAAACCGAGACCGCCATCGATATGAAGGCTGACTATTTCTCTTTCGGAAACCGAAAGAGAAGATAAGGCATTCTCGATATCGATTTTGGTGCTTAAAAAATCGGTATCGTTTTGTGAAAGAGTTACATCGTCAATATCCGAGCACTGCTTTTTTCTCAGCACATCGATAGCCAGATTGCGCGCCATTCTGAATATCCATGCCCTGGGATTTTTAATAGAAGCGTCGGGCGGCGAAGTATAGAGCTTTAAAAAAATCTCCTGTGTTATATCTTCCGCCGTCTCATAATCAAAAATTATGCGGTATGCAATGGTAAATACGGGCTTTTTTAGTTCGTTGTATATTTCGGAAAAAGCTTCTTTGTCGCCTTCTCTGAAAGCGCTAAGGAGCATTTTAAGCTCGATTTCCTTCATCGCTCTCACCTCCTCATATGCTATGACGAAGAAAAATGTCATTTTTTTCACAAAAATTAAAAAATATTTTTGTTAAATTTAGAAGGCAGACATCCGATGTATTCGCGAAAGGTTCGGGTGAAGAATGACATATTGGAAAATCCGCATTTGATCGCACTGTCCGCAACCGAAAATCCCTCGGATATAAGCTCTGAGGCTTTTTTGCAGCGATATCCGTTTATATACCCGAAGATAGTTTGATTTGTTATCTTTTTGAACTCTCTTGAAAGCGTGTATTTGTCCATAAAGACGTTTTTTGCGATCTCGTCAAGGGACAGTTTTCTTTCGTAATTGGCTCGGATGAATTTTATAGTCTCCTTTACCGCCGAAAAGCTTTTTCTTTCGTTTTCCGATTTGTTCTCGGAAACGGTATGCTCTTGTCGAAGTTCAATGAGTATTCTTAGGGCAATATAGTTAAGCTTGGCAAGTCTCAGCGGGTTATCCCTCTCCGAATAAAGATTGCAAAGCTCATAGAAAAGCTCAATTAGAGTCTCACTTTCTATCTTTTCAGCAAAATTCAGCTTGAGAGGGTCGATATCCACTCTTTTGCAAAATTCCATATCAAAAATGATGCAAGAATATGTTATTGAACCCTCGGAATTTGTATGATGAATTATATTAGAGTTTACAGAAATAATGTCATTTTTTCGGAATGAAATATTCTTTTCGCCAAGCATAACGTAGCCTTCGCCGTCCGTGCAAAGCTGAATTTCAAGATTGTCATGCCAATTGGCTTCAGGGCTGTATGTTGCGGGGGTAACTCTCCTGTCTGTCACGAGCTTAAAGGGAAGCTTTCCCTCAAGCTTTGAATATTCCTCGTGTCTGGTGCCAAGCATTTTTATTATCTCTCCCAATATTGTGTTATTTTTAGTCAATATTTGTCATTGACGAATAGGGTTTATACCATTATAATACGATTGAGAACAAAAATCAAGATGTTTTGAAAAGAGACTTAAAATGAAGATAATTTTTGCTCAGTTATTTGGAATAGGTGCGATGATTTCCCTTTTTTCCATATACCAGCAGTCCGGCAGAAAAAAGCTGATAATATGTAAGCTGTGCGCTGATATCTGTTGGGTATTTCATTATATGCTTTTGGGGGCATCCGGGGGAATGATACCGAATTTTGTAGGTATATTCAGAGAGCTGGTTTTCGTAAATAGAGAAAGCAAAAAATGGGCTGATATACCCATCTGGCCCATCCTGTTCATTCTCATAAATTGGGGAATAGGAATAACCGCCTTCAAATCCCCCATCAATATTCTGCCAATTGCGGCATCGACCTTTGTAACGGTTTCGCTTTGGCTTAAAAAGCCCCGCCTTACAAAGCTTATTTCCGCTCCTGTTTCCATGACTTTTCTAATATACGATATCTTTGTAGGATCATATGTAGGCGTTGTTAACGAAAGTATTTCAATAATATCAATAATCATTTCATTTATAAGGGAGAGAAAGAAGAATGAGTAACTTTTTTTCAGAGGATTTTGGAACAAAAAAGCAGCATACGGTAATTGAAAATAAGCCCGTCAGCGAAAGTGCGGCTATTCTTTCTGCGGATGTTTCGGCAGAAGTCAAAGCAAAGGGAGATGCCTTTGCGGATGAGATAAGAGACACATTTATCACTAATCTTGAAAAGGAAAGCGACCACATGGCGCACGTTTCAACCTTTTTGGTGATAGACGGCATGGTTTATTCCTCCTATTACGCAAATACAGAAACGCAGTATGAGGATCCCACCCGTCAAACTGCAAGACTTACTTATTTTCCCATAGACGATGTTGAAAACAAGACACATCTTGATATGCAGACAGTTGGCGATACTTGTCTTGGACGCGACGTCGAGCTTGTTTATGACACAGTTCTTATGAGAAAAGATGAAGATACGCTTGTCATCCTTTGGACAGCAAAGGTTGCGGGTAATTATTACCGTCTTTTCAGAACCTTTAAAATTTCCACAAAGGAGCTTGGCGAGGCACAGGTAAACCGCTTCAAGGTTGGTGAGATAACAAACGATTTCAGCACAACCGGAATTCAGGATGCTTTGGCTGAAAACGGACTTACATATAAGCCAATGTATAGTGATATCGGAATTATGCAGAAGGTATCTTCAAGAGTTGAGGATGGTAAAACATGGTATTATTCGGGCGCATACAGCGGCGATTTTACCTGCATTATAAAAACACTTGATTTTGAAACATGGGAATATGTTTCCGAGCCTGATTTTGCAAATGAGTCACAGTGGGAAAATGCCACATACGTTATAGGCGATAAGGTTTACTATTTCGTAAGACAGCACGTCGAGTCGAAATACGGCTATCTTACAGCATACGATCTTGTAAATAAGACATGGGAAAAGCCCGTTCTTATTGAAGATTGCCAATCGAGAGGCGATTTCATCGTTTACGAAGGTGAGCTTTACCTTATCCATGCTCCAATAGACCGTGAGCATCTTGGAATCGTAAGAATCGACACAAAGGACATTTCAAAGAGCGAAATAATCCTTCAGGCAAAGATGCATTCAAGCTGCTTCTATCCCTTTATGCAGTATTTTGAGGACGGAGAGCTTGGACTTTCTTATACGGTAAACAGAGAACACGTCAAGCTGGCGCGCTTTACGCTTAGAAAATATCTTTGATAAAAAATCAGGCTGATTTCAGCCTGATTTTTTTGTTTTTATATTTCCCGCTATAATTGCGGCGATTATAAGAAGGAATGAAAGTAGATATGAAAGCTTGAATATGTTTTCTCCAAGTATGATTCCCGAAAAAATGACTCCGAAAAGGGGTTCAAGATATTTGACGATAGACATTCTTGAGATGTCATTATACTTGACGAGCATATTCCAGAGCGTATGTGATATAACGGAGGAGAGGCAGACATAAAGCAGTACGGCTACCGAATCCCGGTCCACTCTTCCGAATCTGCCGCCCATAAGAAGTCCTGCGAGTGTAAGGATCACGCCACCGATAAATTGGCTGTATGCAGTGCAATAAACAGGATCGTGTTGCCTGAAAGCATGTTTTGAAACGATAGTACCGGTAGCGGAGAAAAGAGAAGCCGAAAGTATCAGAAATTCTCCAATTCCAAAAGAAAAATTAAGACCGTTCATATTGACAGCTATTATTCCTAAAAAGCCGAGAATACCGCCAATGAGCTTTCCTATGGTGAATTTATCGTTTCTAACGAAAATAAATGCAAAGCAGGTTATGAAAAGGTAACCTATTTGTTTGAGAATTGAGGTTTTTGAGCTTTCGCAAACAGAAAGTCCCGAATAAAAGAGGGTATAATGAATGACAATTGTTATCATTCCCATAGCGAGGATTGGCAAAATATTTGTTTTGTCGGGAAGTATCACTTTTTTATCCTTAACACTGCAAATTGCGATAAGGGCTAAGCCGCAGATAAAAAATCTTATTCCCGCCATCAGCATAATTGATGGTATGCTTTGGCTGTCAATGGCAAAGGCCGAATAACTCATCTTTATGAAGGGATAATTTGAACCCCAAAATATACAAACTATAACTCCCAGCAAAATGCTTGTTATTTTGCCCGAAATAATTTTTTCAGTATTCATCATTAAGCACCGTTTCGTTTTTTTATCATTATACTACTTTTTTTACCGTCTGTCAATGTATAAAACGATACTTTTGAATTTTTCACAACAAAAAACAACATTTTGTATTGTATTTTTTTTGCATATATGGTATAATACATAGTATTCGCTTGGAGGTGATCTTACGGAAAGCATTATTAAAAAAAGAATAAACAGAGTGTGCTTTGCTGTGTTTATATTTATCGGAATACTTACCGGCCTTCAATTTATTTCTGTTTCATTTGATTTGGCAAAAGAGTTATTTCATCACGATGTGAGTAAGCTTTTTGAAGTGCTTGCGGAGATTTTTGTTGCCTTTTCAAATGCTATGGCATATTTTGTTACGGCGTTGATATTTAAGAGGATCTATGCAAAGGATCATATTCCCATGGGAACATCACCGAGAATCGGGGCACACCCTGTTCCGATGATTTTCTCATCACTTGTTTTATGCTTTGCGGCGTCAAGATTCTGGGGATATTTTTCCTCGGTGGATAGCCCTGTTCAGATTTATCATGGTGATAGCATCGTACTTCTCATGCTGTCAACCGTTCTTGTACCCGCATTTTGTGAGGAGCTTTTCTTCAGAGGAATAATAATGACGAATCTCATGCCGCTGGGGCGAAATTTTGCTATCATCGCAAGCGGTGTGATTTTTGGTCTCGTGCACGGAAATCACGATCAGATATTCTTTGCAACAGTTGCGGGAATCGCATTTGGCTTTGTCTATGCGGAAACCGGAACCATATGGTGCGGTGTTATTGCCCATATGCTCAATAATTTCATTGCTGTTGCAGAAACAGTGCTTTGGGGAACATTAAAGACGGGAACAGCGATTAAGATCAACATCGTTTTAGAAGCGTTAATTATGCTTTGCGGTGTCATTTCGATTATTTATTTAATGAGGGTAAGAAAAAAAGAGAAAAGTGAAGAAATCAAAGACGGGTGCTTTGGCAAGAGCTCTGAAAAGCTTCTTGACGGCGGTAAAAGATATACCGTTTCTCAGTATATAAAAGGATTTTTCAGTCCTGTTATGATCGCCTTTCTCATTTATGTTGTGATCAACGAGGTTGCCTATGTTTTCCTTTTCTGATAGTTCCAGCGATGAATTTTACATGTCCGAGGCGCTGAGGGAAGCCGTGCTTGCCGCAAAGCACGATGACGTACCTGTAGGGGCTGTGGTAGTTTCGGAAGGAAAGATAATTGCCAGAGCGCATAACGAAAGAGAAAAAAACGGAATGGCTACCTCTCACGCAGAGCTTCTTGCAATTGAGGAAGCTTGCAGAATAAAAGGCAGATGGAGACTTTCCGATTGCGTTCTTTATGTTACCCTCGAGCCTTGTCCGATGTGTGCAGGCGCTATTATAAATTCTCGCATCGGAAAAGTCGTTTTTGGTGCAAAAGATGCAAAAGCAGGGGCGTTTGGTTCACTTATAGATCTGAAAAATTATCCTCTAAATCATAAACCCAAGTGTGTATGCGGCATTATGGAAAGAGAATGCTCTGATATTTTGCACATATTTTTTGCAAAAAAGCGATAAAATGTATAAAAATTCAATTACTTTTCATTTAATATGTATAAATCTCAAAAAATTCCTTGACTTTTTCACTCTGCCATGCTATAATATACCTATTCTTTTATTTGTGATCTGATTGCGGTTGACAAAAGCCAACCAAATAATTTAATATATCAGATAAAACAATTTTTCAAAGGAGAAAAATCATGAAAAAACTCACATCCCTTGTTCTTGCTCTTCTCATGATCGTTTCTTGTGCGGCTTTCGCATCTTGCGGCGAAAATGAAGAGAAGAACTCAAACGAACTCGTTATCGGTGGTATCGGCCCTCTTACAGGTGCTTATGCTAACTATGGTAACTCCGTAAAGAACGGCGCAGAGATCGCTGTTGAAGAGATCAATGCTAACGGCGGTATCAACGGCTTCACCGTCAAGCTTGACTTCCAGGATTCCGTTGGTAATCCCGAGTCTGCTGTTGCTGCTTACGGTAAGCAGATGGATGACGGTATGATGGTATCTCTCGGCTGCGTACTTTCCGGCGAGAATGCTTCTGTTGTTGCTGCTGCTAAGGAAGACGGCATCCTTCTTCTCACACCTTCTGCATCCGCAGACAATGCAATCGTTGATAACGATGCTGCATTCCGTGTTTGCTTCTCCGATTCCTCTCAGGGTATCGCCGCAGCTAACTACATAGGTGCAAATAATCTTCCTAAGAAGATCGCTATCTTCTACCAGGCTGATATCGACTATTCCAATGGTCTCCGTGAGGCATTCCTTTCCAAGGTTGCTGATAACGGTATCGAGATCGTTGCTGAAGAGTCCTTCACAACAGATACAGCTTCCGATTTCTCCACTCAGATCACTGCTATCCAGAATTCCGGTGCAGAAATGATCTTCATGCCCATCTATGCTGATGAGGCTTCTACATTCCTTACACAGGCACAGGGCAAATTTGCTGAGTCTATGCTTTATTTCGGATGCGACGGTCTTGACGGTATCCTCGGTAAGGTTGCTGATTCCGCACTTTGCGAGAATGTTCTTCTTCTCACACCTTTCGCAGCTGATGAGCCCAAGGAGATCGTTCAGAATTTCGTAGCAGCATATAAGGAAAAGACCGGCGGTGCAACACCCGACCAGTTTGCAGCAGACGGCTATGATGCAGTTTATGCGATCAAGGCTGCTATGGAAAAGGCAGACATCACACCTGAGTCTCAGGCTGATTTCAACAAGAGAATTGTTGAGGCTATGACACAGATCACAGTTGAAGGTGTTACCGGTAGCATGACATGGGAAGCAAGCGGCGAAACAGTTAAGCTTCCTCTCGTTATGATCATCAAGGGCGGCGTTGCTCAGCTCTACACAACAGAATAATTAATTTTCATATATCAATGTACCTGCGGCGGGTCAGCAGATCCGTCGCAGGGAATTGTGTTTTTTACAGAGGAGTCTAAAATGAGCCTTTTTTTTCAAACTCTCATAAGCGGCCTCAATCTGGGTAGCATATATGCTCTTATAGCACTCGGATATACGATGGTTTACGGCATTGCAAAAATGCTTAATTTCGCCCATGGCGATGTTATTATGATAGGCGCATATTCGGTTATTGTAACCGTTAGCAGCCTTGGGCTTCCGCCCGCACTCGCAATACTTATAGGTATTGTTTTTTGCGCACTTCTCGGCGTTGCTATCGAATTTCTTGCATATAAGCCTCTTCGTAAGGCTTCATCCCTTGCGGTTCTTATTACCGCAATCGGTGTTAGTTATTTCCTTCAGAATATTGCACAGCTGATCTTCGGTACACAGCAGTTGGCTTTCCCAAAGATAATCAACTTAAGTCCCATAAAGATCGGCAGTGTTCAGATAGACGGAATTACTCTTGTTACACTCTGCGTTACCGCAGTTATAATGGTACTTTTGACTTTGTTTATCAATTTCACAAAGATAGGCAAGGCAATGCGTGCTGTTTCCGAGGATAAGGAAGCGGCAGAGCTTATGGGTATCAGTACAAACAGGACAATTTCCATAACCTTTGCCATAGGCTCGGCACTTGCTATGATCGCAAGTCTTTTCTATGGTGCAACCTATACGTATATTAAGCCTACAACCGGCTCTATGCCCGGTATCAAGGCATTTACTGCTGCGGTTTTCGGTGGTATCGGCTCGATTCCCGGTGCGATGCTCGGCGGTATCATGCTTGGTATCATTGAGCAGTACGCAAAGGCATATATTTCCACAACCATGTCGGATGCGATCGTATTCGGAGTGCTTATCCTTGTTCTTTTGGTTAAGCCCACAGGTCTGCTCGGCAAGAAGATAAGTGAGAAGGTGTGATTATGGCAAAAAAGAAATTTAATAATGCACTGAAAAAAGCCTTTTCAAAGGATGCGCTTACTATCTATCTTGTGGTTGCTATTTATGCCGTCATCTCCGTGATGCTTTATGGAGATATGGCAAGCAGGCAGCTTACCAATATGCTCATTTCCGTTTCCTGTTATGTAGTTCTCGCTGTTTCTCTTAACCTTGTTGTTGGACTTTTGGGCGAGCTTTCCTTGGGGCATGCGGGCTTTATGAGCGTTGGTCTTTTCAGCGGATGTCTTTTCTCTATGTGGACTGTGGATCTCATCCCCATGCTCTATATCAGACTTCCTCTTGCTATGGTCTTCGGCGGACTTTTCGCTGCTGTCATCGGTTTTGTTGTGGGACTTCCCGCACTTCGTCTTAAGGGTGACTATCTTGCAATCGTAACCCTTGCTTGCGGCGAGATCATCAAGAATATCATCACAAATCTTGAGATAACCGGCGGTGCTCTTGGTCTTACAACTACAAATTCAGATGCTTATATTTATTCGAAACCGAAGGTTCTTTTGCCTTATGCCATCGTTCTTGTTCTTGTAACAGTTGTCGTTATGATGAATATTAAAAAGTCTAGACACGGCAGAGCTATCATGGCTATTCGTGATAACAGAATCGCAGCAGAGGCAACAGGAATAAATGTTACCTATTATAAGCTTATAGTTTTCGTTCTTGCGGCATTTTTTGCAGGATCGGCAGGCGTTCTTTATGGACATAGCTTTGCGAACATCAAGCCTGCAGTATTCAATTATAATATGTCCATCGAGATCCTCGTTATCGTCGTTCTTGGCGGTATGGGTAGCATAAACGGCTCGATTATCGCCGCAATCGCACTTAAGGCACTGCCCGAAATGCTCAGAGGACTTGATAAATACCGTATGCTTATTTATTCGATCGTTCTTATTGCAGTTATGCTTCTTAACTCCAATCAGAAATTCATTGAATTCAAGAGCAAATTCACCTTTAAGAGCTTATTAAAGCTGAATAATAAACAAAATAAGGGGGAAACGAAAGATGAGCAGTAATTATGAACATAAGCCAAAGCTCGTTCCATATCCCTCCAATGCCTTCGTTCCCGAAAGAGATATAGGAAAAAGACCGGTTCTTGAGGTAAACCACCTCGGTATCGACTTCGGAGGACTTACTGCAGTTGACGATTTTTCTATCATCGTCGGAAGAACCGAGATCGCGGGACTTATCGGTCCCAACGGCGCAGGAAAAACAACCGTATTTAACCTCCTTACGAATGTTTACCATCCAACAAGAGGAAGCATTCTCGTTGACGGAATGGGTACTGCGGGAAAATCGACCCACCAAGTAAATCACATGGGTATTGCAAGAACCTTCCAGAATATCAGACTCTTCTCAAATCTCTCGGTTCTTGATAATGTTAAGGTCGGTCTTCATAATTCAATGAAGGAGAATTTCTTTGCCGCTGTTACTCACGGCTTCGGCTACGGAAAGGCAGAGAAAAAGGCTGACAAGGAAGCACTTGAATTTCTCGATTTCTTCCATATGGCAGATATGGCAAATGCTCCTGCCGGAAGCCTTCCGTATGGTGCGCAGAGAAGACTTGAAATAGCGAGAGCACTTGCAACATCCCCCAAGATAATCCTTCTTGATGAGCCGGCGGCGGGAATGAACCCCTCCGAGACTGCAGAGCTCATGGAAAACATTCGCCGTATCCGTGATAATTTCGGCATTGCTGTTATGCTTATCGAGCATGATATGAAGCTGGTTATGAATATCTGCGAGGGTATCTGTGTTCTTGACCACGGTAAAGTTATCGCAAAGGGTACTCCCGATGAGATCAAGGCAAATCCCAAGGTAGTTGAAGCATATCTCGGAAAGGCAAAGGAGGCGTGAGAACCATGTTAAAGGTAGAAAATCTTAATGTTTATTATGGAAAGATACACGCCCTTAAGGATGTCAATTTCGAGGTAAAAGAGCACGAAATAGTTGCGCTTATCGGTGCAAACGGTGCCGGTAAATCCACTACCCTTAAGACTATTTCGGGTATGCTCCGTTCAAGCACGGGAAGTATAACCTTTTCAGACGAGAATATTTCCCATATCGAATCCTACAAGCTTATCACAAAGGGACTTGCTCATGTTCCCGAGGGAAGAAGAGTATTTCTCCAGATGACGGTTGAAGAAAACCTTCAGATGGGGGCTTATACCAATCCCAAGTACATGAAGGAAGGACTTGAAGACGTTTATAAGCGTTTCCCAAGACTTCTTCACAGAAGGACACAGATAGCAGGTACGCTTTCGGGCGGTGAACAGCAGATGCTGGCAATGGGCAGAGCACTTATGAGTCAGCCCAAGCTTCTTATGCTGGACGAGCCCTCCATGGGTCTCGCTCCGATACTTGTTGATCAGATATTTGACATCGTTAAGGAGTTTCACGAGCAGGGTACCACCATTCTTCTCGTTGAGCAGAATGCGGGTAAGGCTCTCGAAATTGCCGATAGAGCTTATGTTCTTGAATCGGGACGTATTGTACTTTCCGGAAGCGGCGAAGAGCTTGCCCAGAGTGACGAGATCAAAAAAGCCTATCTTGGCGGTTGATACTGAAATACACGGAAAAGGAACTGCAAAAGCGGTTCCTTTTTTCCATTAAAATTGATTGACATGACAATTATAACATGGTATAATTTAAGAAAAAGTCTAAAGGAAATTTGGCAATGATGAAATATGATGCTATACTTATCGGTGCTACCTTTTATTCTGCAGGTTATGCCGCAAAAACAAAGGAAAAATGCCTTGTTTTAGATAGAAGAACCGTTGTTGGAAGTGATTTTGCCGCTTGCCTTAATAGTTCTGTTCCGAAATATTCAGATATTGATCTTGTTTCAGATTTCAGAAATAAGCTTGAAGAAAACGGAATAATCTCGTCAAACGGCGGAATACATATAGTTCCGTGTGCCATGGAGCTTGCGTAGTTTTATCTTGAAAACAAAATCGATATACTTCTTGAAACCGAGATCATTAATATCGAAAAATGTAAAAATGGATTTTTGCTCAAAATCTTTAACAAAGACGGTCTTTCCGAAATTTTTGCAGAAAAAATCATTGACACAGAGGGAAGATATATTGGGAATGCAAAAAGAACCCTTGCTGCAATGCTTGTTTTGGGAACGGATATGCCAAAAATACCGGAAAACATCGGATTTATAATGAAGGAACGATATGATAGCGAGCTTCTTTTTCATCTGTTGCTTGAAGAATGCGATGACATGGTGGCGGCGAGAGAAAAAATGCGTGATTTAATAGAAAAAAACTGTTATCTTACAGATTGGCAGGTGGCTTCGGTTTCATCCGATTTTGCCTGGCATTATGAGAAAAACGCAAGAAAATTGCTTGATAATGGCATTTTAGCTATTCCTTCTTCTTCCTATGGAGATATAATTTCCGCAATGGAAGGAGGTGTGCGCAATGCTTCTGCAATGGATACAGAATAACAAAATCGAGAGCAGAGAGATTGCTCCGAATTTTGACATGGTTTGTGATGTCTGTGTTGTTGGACTTGGAACTGCCGGGGCACTTTCTGCAATTTCTGCTGCAGAGAGCGGCGCATCCGTTATCTGAGTTGAACGAACCGCATTTCTTGGCGGACTGGGGACGGCATCTTGTGTTTACGATTATTATTACGGTACCCAGGGCGGCATAGTTATTCCTATAAACGAAGAGTGCTATGATAGGATAAAATACGGAAAATATGCAACAAGCGGTGGAAGAAGTCTTCGTGACGAGGCGTTGCCTTCGGCTGTGAAGGATAATGTCCTTCGTGAAAAAGCACTTGCGGCGGGCTGCCATCTGATGCTTATGTGCAGTGTGGTTGCTGTCTTCATGGATGGCAATAAGGTTTGCGGAGTGCAGATAACAGATGGAAAAAAGCTGATAAATATTGGTTGCCGGGAGCTTATCGACGGAACTGACGGAATCGTCTGCCGTCTTGCCGGCTGTGATTTTGAATATGGTAGAGAAAGAGACGGTCATACCATAAAATTTTCGCATCTCTCTGCTTGCTTCCGGAGTGGAAGAGTTCGCGGAAATTGGCGAGTCTTTGGCTTTCCCGAGGCGGACAGCACTAAGGAGTGGACTCGTCTAATTATCGAATCGTCACCTGAATATAACGGTAGCAGAGTGGTTTGCGAGGGATCGATAATGGGCACTCGTGAAGTGCCGATGGTTATATGTGATGAGGTATACACCCTTGAGGATTACGCCGCAGGAAAAAGACCTGAAAATCCGCTTTTTTACGGCTTTTCAAAGGTGGATAATCTTAATAGCGATTTTGAAAACGAAAATGTCACTCTTCAGGATTGGGAGCTTCTATGCAAAATGGGACGTTTTGGAATTTCAGTTGGAATTTCCGCTTCCAATATGATACCAAAGGGCAGAGAAGGGCTGCTTATAGTCAGTTGCGTAAAGGGGCTCGGTCATGATATGGCGAGCTGCATGAGAATGAAATTCGATCTTGAAAAATGTGGTGAGGCTGCGGGATATCTTGCTGCTTTTGCTTGCTTTGACTCTGTTTCTCTTCGTGATGTAAATTACGAAAAGCTGAAAATAAAGCTGCTTTCAACCTCTTGTCTCAATTATGCCCACGATATAGGCATTTGTGATCTTAATGAGCCGTACAGAGATCCTAAAAACGGACTTCTCTGGCGTTCATTGTCTCTTCCTAAAACGACCGAGGAGTTTAAAAAAGCCCTTTCATCAAAAGAACCGTGACCCGCTATGTGGATTTTACGCAATAATTGCTCACCCGAAATGCGTGAAAAGCTTATAGAATGGATGAATGGAAACAAAAGACTTCTTGCTGAAAACTGCGCTATAATTCTCGCTATGAGAGACGAAAAAATTGCGCTGCCAATGCTTCGGGATATAATTTCTAAGAACGCTGTGGGGCATTATTTCTGTGTGCCCGAGGTGAAAAACATTTTTGGCTGGCTGATGGAATCCCCGTTTTGCAATTTCACAAAGGCAATTCTGCTTCTGGGAAGACTTCGCGATAAGGAAAGCTTGCCACCTCTTAAGGAAATTTTAGCGGATGGCGCAAAAAATGTCACGGAAAATATGATTTGCGACGAAAATTATCCACCAAAAGAAAAAACAGCCGCAGAGATATGCGCATATGCAAGGGTCGCAGTTTCCGATATAGAAAAAAATTGTGACTTGACATAAGCTTTTATATGTAGTATAATTACATAAAAATCGAAAGAGGTCGGAAAATGAAGATCAAGACTAAAAAGCTACCATACGAGAAAGCGATATCACTTCCTCGTGAAAAGCACAAAAAACCTATAAAGCCCTCAATATTTTTCAGAACTCTTATAAGGCTAGTTTCGATTTTTGACCTTATGGCAACGAAATTTACTTTTACAAAAAAGAATATGGAAAAAGCGGGAGACGGCTCTTATTTGATCTTGATGAATCACTCCAGCTTTATCGACCTTGAGATAGCTCATAGGATTATGTATCCAAAGCCGATGTGCATTGTATGTACATCCGATGCCTTTGTGGGTATGGATTTTCTCATGAGGCTTATTGGATGTATTCCAACTCAAAAATTCGTAACCGATATGACCCTTATAAGGGATATTATCTATACGATAAAGAACAAAAAGACGAGTATTCTCATGTATCCCGAGGCAAGCTATAGCTTTGACGGAACAGCAACTCCTTTGCCCAAGAGCCTTGGTATGCTCGTCAAAAAGCTCGGCGTACCGGTCGTCAATATCCATACATATGGTGCCTTTTCACGCCAGCCCCTTTATAACTGTCTTAAAAAACGCAAGGTAAAGGTCAGTGCTGAAGTGGAATGTCTGCTCTCGTCCGATGAAATTGCCGAGAAGAGTGCTGATGAAATACAGAGCATTCTCGATAAAGCCTTTGATTTTGACAATTTCAAGTGGCAGAGGGAAAACTCTGTTGTTATAGATGAAAAAGATAGAGCTGTCGGCCTTGAAAGGATCTTGTATAAGTGCGCTCATTGTGAAACAGAGGGTGAAATGATAGGTGAGGGTGACAGCATAGTATGTAAAAAATGCGGTGCATCCTACCGCCTTACCGAGCTTGGTTCTCTTGAGGGCTCAGGAAATCCTCGTTTTGACCACATTCCCGATTGGTATGCATGGGAAAGAGAATGTGTCAAAAATGAGCTTCTCTCCGGAGAATACCGTCTTGATACAGAGGTTGATATCGGAATGATGGTCAATCACAGTGCAATTTATATGGTGGGCGAGGGAAGGCTTATCCACGATAATAGCGGATTTAAGCTTTCCGGTTGTGATGGCAAGCTGAATTATGAGCAAAAGCCCCTTTCGTCTTACGGTCTTTATGCCGATTATTATTGGTATGAGATAGGTGACATTATTTGTATAGGAGATAAGGACTGTCTTTATTATTGTTTCCCGAAAAAGCCGGGAGTTGTTTCCAAAACAAGACTTGCCGCCGAAGAGCTTTATAAGATCTATAAAGAAAAGCAGACTCAAAGAAATAAAGAGGAAAACAAAAAATGAAAATAATGACCTTTA
This sequence comes from uncultured Lachnospiraceae bacterium, assembly GCA_964411355.1. Lineage (GTDB taxonomy): Bacteria > Bacillota > Clostridia > Oscillospirales > CAG-272 > SIG710. Next base: position 250 of record CAYPKQ010000024.1, on the reverse strand, counting down.
ATATCCAACACGGGGTGATCCACAGCGATCCGGAAAAGAGAATCGATCTTAAAGCCTTTGGAGAATATATAAATAAAGAAAAGCCCGATATACTCGGTATAAACGAGATAAGAGGTGCGCAGGATGAAGCTTTATGGAACGGTGATATAAACGATTTTAATGCACCTCAAGCGAAAATCCTTGCCCGGCTTACAGGCATGAATTATTATTTTGCTCCTATGGAAGGCGTCAGCGGGTATATTTACCGCAA
>CAYPKQ010000023.1:0-18617 GCA_964411355.1 uncultured Lachnospiraceae bacterium | reverse complement strand
TCACCGCCGACAACATCAGTTATCAAAAAGTTGTCGCTTTCAGAAAAGAGAATTAAAATAAAAAAATCGGGACCCGGTCATTTGCTTCTCTAAAGCTTTTGACCCGGTCCCGACTCTTTTCCATCTAATGCCAAACGTAAATGTTATAGATAAACAGTAATTTATCGAACAGGCGATAAATTACTGTTTACCGTTCAAAAACAAAGGGATGCGCTATGGCGCATCCCTTATGTATTTATTTAATTACTTACCGGAGTTATATGAGCCCTTTGTGTCTGCAACAACTTCCTTAACATTAACCTTGCGGCGGGAGGTTGCAACTCTCTTCATAAGCTCTTCCTTATAAAGATCGGCATCAATGGGAAGCTCAATGGGCTTTCCGAGCCAAGAGGAAAGATGCATTGCATTGGAAAGAGTAAGTCCGTTGATACCTTCTCTACCGTCAGCAACAAGATCTGTACCATTCAGAATTGCATTTGTAAATGCACGGAGAACACCGTCGTGCTGAGGATTTTCACCGTCTGTCTCAACATCTATCTCCTCAACCTTGGGAGAACCGAAGGGAGAAGTATTTGTCTTTGAGAATTCGGGCTCCATTGTGTCGAGCTTATAGAGCTTAAGGGTGTTGCCATCGCAAACGAGCTTACCGCCATCCATAGTTACCTCAAAGCGGTTTGTACCGGGAGCGTCGCCTGTGGACGTGATAAATGTACCTGTTGCGCCGTTTGCATATTCAACATATGCTGTAACATCATCCTCAACCTCAATATCATGCCACTTGCCCATATGGAGATTTGCGCTTACCTTTACAGGCATACCGCAGATCCACTGCCAAAGGTCAAGATTGTGAGGGCACTGGTTAAGAAGAACGCCGCCGCCTTCTCCGCTCCAGGTTGCTCTCCAAGCACCACTATCGTAATAAGCCTGGGGACGATACCAGTTTGTGATGATCCAGTTTGTACGACGGATAGAACCAAGATCTCCGCTCTGAACAAGCTCTCTCATCTTTCTGTAAACGCAGTTTGTTCTCTGATTGAACATCATAGCAAATTTAAGCTCGGGATGCTTATCTGCCTCTGCGATCATTTCCTCAACAGCCTTTGTATAAACGCCTGCGGGCTTCTCGCACATAACATGAAGACCACGCTTCAGAGCCTCGATGGAAAAAGATGGATGGTCATAGTGAGGAACAGCAACTAGGACAGCATCGCAAAGTCCGCTCTCCATCATCTTAATGCCGTCATCAAAGCACTCAACATAAGGAGCGATCTTCTTTGCAGCCTCAAGTCTTGCAGGATTGATATCCGCAACTGCTGTGAGCTTCATGCCGGGGATTTTTCCCTCATGTACTCTTTCAACGTGTCCGGTACCCATGTTACCGACACCGATAATACCAAGTCTAACGAATTCCATATTATAAAACCTCCGTTTTTATTTTAAATGTTTTTTGTTATTTCCGCAAGAGAAGCGCAGGCAAAATCAAATGCTTCCTCGTTTGATGCAAATTTATAAATGCTTCCAACATCGCTCTTTTCGCCCTCGTTTTCAAGTGCGCCGAGACCGACGAAATCGGAAAGGTGAGGCTCAAGAGTAAGAACGTCACTTGCAAGTCCGCTATAATCGGGAAGGATCGTAGGAAGCTGTCCTATACCCTTACCTGCGGGAACGACCTTGCCGCCTTCGATGCAATCCTTGATATGGAAATAATAAACGTACTTTTTAAGCATTTTCCAAGCCTCGAGAGTGTCCTGACCGCACTGCAGGAAGTTTGCGGGGTCAAAAACTGCCTTCAGCTCGGGAAGAGACTTCTGAATATCCTCACAGCGAACAGCGATATCGCCGTAAATACCCTTTTCGTTCTCATGGCAAAGCACAACTCCGCTTCCCTTTGCCATTTCTATGTACTTTGAGAGGCGGTAGAGGACCTCATCACGGTATTCGGGCTTGCCCTCTGTGCCAAAGAAGCTGAAAAGTCTGATGCACTTTGCATCCATAATGCTTGCCGTTTCAAGAACTCTCTTGAACTGCTCGCTCTCAAAGGAGAAATCATCGTGAATATCGGTCTTACCAACGGGAGAACCGATAGACCAAACGCTAAGTCCTGCTGCATCGAGCTTTGCCTTTACCTCTTTCGCCTTTGCGGAATCGATCTTTGCAACATTCTGACCGTCAACGCCTCTCACCTCAAGCATGGAGACGCCATTTTTCTTCATAGCCTTTATCTGCTCATCTATCATCGGGCTTGCTTCATCAGCAAAAGCCGCAAGTCTGAAATTATTAGCCATTTTTCTTATTCCTTTCAAAATTATACGCCCGAATATGCGGAGAAGCCGCCGTCAACGGGAATTACGACACCTGTAACGAAGCTTGCTGCCTCGGGATCTGTGAGATATTTAAGAGTTCCGAGAAGCTCCTCGGGCTTACCGAAGCGACCCATGGGAGTTGCAGAAAGAATCTTGTCGGTTCTGGGTGTGGGGGTTCCGTCCTCATTAAAGAGGAGTGCCTGATTCTGCTTTGTAACAAAGAATCCGGGAGCGATGGCATTTACTCTGATTCCGGTATTTGCAAAATGAACCGCAAGCCACTGTGTAAAGTTGGAAACGCCCGCCTTTGCCGCACTGTATGCGGGGATCTTTGTAAGAGGAGTATAAGCATTCATCGAGGAAATATTAATGATGCTGCAGCCCTCTCTGCCGATCATATCAGCAGCAAAAACCTGAGTGGGGATAAGAGTTCCCATAAGATTGAGGCTGAAAACGAAATTGAAGCCTTCCTTATCAAGGTTAAAGAAGGTCTTGATATCGTCTCTTGTCTCGTCGCCCTCCTCAAAATATTCATGAGCGGTTGTAGCTCTCGGGTTATTACCGCCTGCACCATTGATAAGAACATCGCACTTGCCAAGATCAGCAAGTACCTTCTGATGTACCGCCTCAAGAGCTTCCTTCTCAAGAACATTTGCTGAGTATGCATAAGCTACTCCGCCCTTTGCTCTGATATCTGCGGCAACTGCCTCTGCCGCCTCGCCGTTAAGGTCAAGAAGTGCAACACCGTAGCCATTCTTTGCCATTTCGGCAGCGAAAGCACTGCAGAGAATGCCACCCGCACCTGTAACAACACATACCTTTGACATATTTTTATACCTCCGTATTATTAAAATTATATTCCACATATATTATACAACTCTTTTGAAGCAATAAAATTGCATATATTCGCAAAAAATATTGCATATTCAAAACAAATGTGGTATAATATAGTTAATTGATGTATAATATCAAGCGTATTTAACAAAAAACGGCAGGTAAAAACATGGTAATTTACAAAAAAGGTGATCTAAATCTTCATCACACAATTGACGAGCATCCAAACGAGGCTGAATTTGTTACACACGCCCACCGCTGCTGTGAGCTGCTTTATTTCATTTCCGGAAACGGATTTTACACGGTTGAGGGAACAGACTATCCTCTGACCCCCGGAAGCGTGCTTATTATGAGATATGGAGAGGTACATAAGCTCCATATAAGTCCTGATACGAAATATGAACGCATCGCATTCCACTTTCCTCTTTCTATGATAGAGGATAACCCTTGGTGCTCACATCTTGCAAAGCTATATACCGAAAGACCCATCGGAAAAGGGAATCTTTTTCTTGGAAACGCCGATTCTGTTGCCTTTATCGACACCTGCATGAGAAGAATGTGCAGAGAAAATGTTGCAAGCGAGGAGGAGCGCCTTGCACTTATGTTCTCAAACCTGACTGCTGTGCTCAGCGAGCTTCGCAATATCGAAAACGGAAATTCCAAGGAGCTTAATATAACCATCTCGGTTGAAGATGCCACAAATGAGATAGTCGGAAGTGTCATTTCGTATATCAACACCCATCTCACCGAGGATTGGACTCTCGACACGCTGGAGCAGGAATTTTTCTTCAGCAAATCCTATATAAACCGCGCCTTCAAGCAATCCACCGGCTCGTCTGTTTGGGATTATGTTGTGCTTAAGCGTCTCCTTGTTGCAAGAAATCTTCTCAGAGAAGGCAAAAACGCAACGGTTGCGGCGGCAGAATGCGGATTTAGGGATTATTCGTCCTTTTACCGCCAATATAAGCATCGCTTCGGGATCTCACCAATCGACGACAGAAGAAACAATCAATAAGGAGGCTTTTATGAACAAAACACTTAAAAAGATTATTATTTCGGCACTGTTGGTTCTTGTGGGCGGAGGTCTTAATTTCTATATCACTCTCCCCGCTTTGAATCCAAAAAGCACTGATTTCTGGTCTTTTCTTGCCTTCGTTATTTTCCTTGCCGTTCTCCCTTTTATAGTTGTGGATAAGAGCAAGATCATCAAAAAAAGCGGTGAGAGCAAAGGAATCTATATTAATATCGATTTCAAATCCTTGAATCTTATCGCCATTGGCTTGGTAGTGCTTCCGCTTGCGGTCATCCTCATCGGAAACATTTTCTCCGCAACAATTTTCAATGCCAAAAGATATGCCTCTCTCATCGACGTTGAAACTGCCGCTTTTGAAGAGGATATGCCGCAGACAAATGATGTTACAAACATTGCCCTCATGGACACAAGCTCTGCCATCATCATCGGAAACAGAGCACTTGGTTCACTCTCCGAGGTGGTTTCGCAGTATCAGTCAAGCAATATCTATTCCCAGATAAATTACGGCGGAGCACCGAAAAAGGTAAGCTCACTTGAATATGCCGGATTTTTCAAATGGCTCGGAAACCGCAGCAGCGGTGTTCCCGGTTACATTATGGTAGATCCCGTTTACAACACATCCGAATATAAAAAGCCGGTAAAACCCATCCACTATACCGAAAGCGGATATTTTGGGGATGATCTTATGAGAAAGCTGCGTTTTTCATATCCGACAAAGATCTTCGGAACTCACAGCTTTGAAATTGATGAAAACGGTAATCCTTATTACATTTTTTCTTGTCTATCTCCGAGAATAGGTCTCTTCGGAGCATATGACGTAAGCGAGGTTATAATTTTTGACCCTACTGACGGAAGCTCCGAAATATTTGATGTAAAAGACACCCCCTCATGGATAGATATTGTTTATGACGGGTATCTTGCAACGCAAAAATACAATTGGCAGGGTATGCTTTCCGGCGGATACTGGAACAGCGTTATAGGCAATGTAGGCTGTAAGAGGACTACGGACGATTTCGGATATATCGTCAGAGGCGATGACGTCTGGTATTTTACGGGCGTAACCTCAATTGCCGCAGATGAGAGTAATATTGGATTTATACTTTCAAATGCAAGAACGGGAGAATACAAATTTTATCCCGTTGTGGGCGCAGAGGAATACAGTGCAATGAATGCTGCAGAGGGCGAGGTTCAGGAAAAAGGCTATATCGCATCCTTCCCCTCCCTTATAAATGTGGCAGGCGAGGCAACTTATATTATGGTGCTGAAGGACAGCGGCGGACTTGTTAAGCTATATGCCCTTGTAAACGTTGAGCAGTACAGTATAGTTGCAACAGGCGAAACACAGGCAGCCGTTATGACAAGCTATAAAAAGCTTCTCCGCGAAAACGGGGTAAATTCGGGTGCTACTGCCATGGGAAATGAATATACCTTCCAAATTGTCGAGGTCAGAATGGCAAGCATGGGAGGTGAAAGCTTCATTTATCTCTTGGGAAGTGATGGGAACACCTACAAGGGAAGCATCTCCCTTGACGAAAGACTCATCACACTGCGCAGCTTTGATACCGTGACCGTAAAAGCAACCGAATCGGATACAAAAGGCATTTTCGATATCGAAGAATGGATTTTCAGTAATTAAAATGTGAAAAATGCATTCATTCGTGATTTAAGCAGTAATTTGTCAGCGCATAAGAAACTTTTTTCAATGAATTGTAACAGATAATATTTTTAAAATACAGAAACGATTTGCACCAACCCAAGACTCCCCTGTTTGTAGTGGCGAACCCCATCATCTCGCAAGACGAGAAGATGGGGACCCCCACGGGAGCTGGCACGGCGAAGTATCTTACCGTAGGAAAAATAAGATTGTTCGCCGTGACTGAAGGGTGTAGCTCGCAAAGTAACTGCTACAAATTAAAAAGTTAGTTTACACTTCATTTAACCCTTCCGTCTTTTGCCTTATGGCAAAATCAGTGGAGGCGAGCGAGCAAAGCTCGCTTACGTTCGTCCTCATTACAGTTAATTCTCCTTTCTACGGTTTGATAAATTACTGTTTACATAACCAAAATATCCTATATATAAAATCGGGCAGAGCCAATCGGCTCTGCCCTTTGTTTTTATTGATCTTTACTCTGAAACCGTAGGTGTATTTGAATTATGAACCATATTTTGTTGCGAGATAATTAGTCAAAGCTGTATCACCAACGATATAGTCAACAGTCTGAGTATAAACCACACCGTTCTTGATATTTTGAATTTCAGTAGCAATTGCTTCGGAATTGTTCTTTGTCCAAACTGTTACACCGTCTGTTGTCATATCCTGAAGAGTTCTTGTAGCATGAAGTGTTGCCTCGTCATGAAGCATGATGAGATTGAGTGTCTTTACATGCTGGAAGGTCGAATCTCCGGTGGAGATATTTGCGCCTGTAAGATCGGCAATTCCGTCATACTTAGGTTCTGTTCCGCCCGAAACCCAAATTCTCTGAACATTTGATGAATTGAATGCAAGATCGCCGAGCTTGGTCAGATTTGCGGGCAAGCAGATCTTTGTAAAGGATTTTGCCAAGTAGAAGAGAGCGTATGTATTCATACTGCCTGTATAATTAGCAAAATCAAGCTTACCAACCTCAGCTGTATCCCCCGCCTTAAACATCGTTGTAATAACGCTTCCTCTGAAAGCCCACTGACCAATGCTTGAAAGAGTATCGGGATAAACAATGGTCTTTATCTGACTATTGTTATAGAAGGTAGAATTGGAAATTGTTGTTATTCCGTTATCAATTACCGCATATGTTATCTTTGCCGCCGCAGTGCTTGTGAATACAGGGTTCGGAGCATTAACGATCTTTGTTGCACTTGGAGCAAATGAGCTTGAATACTGCGGCTGATACATAGTGCCCCAAACACTTCCCGTAGAGGCAGGAAGTGCCTTGGGATTTGAGCCGGATGTTCCCGCACGGAAGATGATTACATAGCTGTCTCCATCCTCAAAGAGCGAATATGTTGAGCCGAGATTTGTGCAGGTTGTTGTGGTTCCGGAAACAGATGCGCTGGCACAAGGAACGTTTACAGCAAGGAAAGTATCACCAAAGCTCTTTTCTGTTGTGCCGTCAGCCTCATAGTAGATAGCGGAGCTATCATAATCCGTATCTGCTGTAAGCGTAACCGCACCGCCGTTTACAAGAGTATCCCAGATAACGCTGTCGGAGTCAACAGATGCATCAACCACACCCTCTTTATACATTTCGAGTGTTACAGCATAGATGCTTGTTGCATCATAAGCATCATTATCGCAGTCTGCATAGAAATAATAGATCTTTCCTGCCACATCCTGCCAGATGGAATATCCGAGCATGCAAACATTTGTCTGATAGTTATTTGAATAATTGATAATTGTGACCGCATACTTAGTTGTGCTTGAATCTCTTTCGAGAATACTTCCAACAAAGCTTCCGTTCTTATAAACAGCCTTCTTTATGACCTTTTCGTTTGCTGTTACATGGTCTGTACCATCGAAGGTAAGCTCTGTTCCGTAAGTATTCTTATTAGACTCGGATGCAAGAATTGTACCGTACTCAACGAGAGTAAGACCGTTTGCGCTGTTAAGCTCAACAGTCTTGTTATCAAAGCTGAAGATACCGCGCAAACCGTTATATTTCTCGGTTCTGATGGAGAAGCCTTCCATTGCAATACCGCCGTTTGTAAGAGCATTGATATTTACAGCCGTTGTCTTTGTATAACCGAGCTTATCGAATGCCGCCTTAACATCTCCGTTCTGGCAATAGACAACAAGACCGTCCTGATCGGGAAGGGATGTTGCTGTCATAAATCCGGTCGAAACGCTTTCAGCTTCAAGAGTTACGCTTGTAAGAGCAGTACAACCTGCAAAAGCATTATCGGCAATAGTTGTGAGTGCTGCAGGGACGGTTATGCTCTCAAAAGCAGTACACTCCTTAAATGCGCTACCGTTTATACTTACAACATCACCGAAAATAACCTCTTTAAGTGCACTGCATCCCGCAAAGCTGTTTGAACGGATGATAATATCCTGAGCTATGTTTCCGCTGCCGTCACTTCTTGCATTAAGACCTGTAAAGTCAACGCTTGTGATGGAAGAACAGCCTGTAAATACGATAGTCAAAGCACCGCCGCTAAGGCTATCGATCTGATAACCGGAAAGCTTGACCTTGCCTTCCTCAAAATTCGAGGTTTTTCCAAGTGTTGTGAGTGATGTACAGCCCTCAAAGAGCGATTGGCTGTTAAGAAGCCATCTCGTGGTATCTATCTTAACAGTTTCAAGGTTTGTAAGACCGGCAAAAGGAGATTTTACGCCTGTTGCAATGGACAATTTGTCGAAAGAGGGGATAACGATATGCTTGATATCATCCTTATAGTCGGCTACCCATGTTGCAAATGCAGTTGCAGTATCTGTGAAGGAAAGCTCGCACCATGCTGATGCCGCCTTATCATCCTTAAAGGTGAGAATGCCTGTTTCCTTATCAAGTGACCAGCTATATTCATTGCTAACGGTTTCGCTGCCGGTAGCATACTGATCGTAAACCACCTGAGTTTCTGTGTAACCAAGAGCTTCGACAGCGTCCTTGACCGTCTTATTCTCGCAGTAGATGGTAAGACCGTCCTTATCGGGGAAGGATGTATTTGTCATAAGACCGCTTGTAAATTCGGTTGCCTCAAGATCGACGCGTGTGAGAGCGGTACAGCCGCTAAACGCATCCGAAGCAATAGAGGTAACTGCAGCAGGAATAGTAATGCTTGTAAGTGCTGTACAATCCTTAAATGCATTAGCCTCAATAAATGCGGCATCTGCAAGGGTCACATTTACAAGCGAAGAGCATCCGCTGAACATATTAGCACGAATTCCCCATGCAAATGCAGAGGTGATTGAGTCTGTGCTCCAGAATTTTGCTCCTGTGAAATCAACATCGGTTATCGACTTACAGCCGGTAAAGAAATCGGGGGTTGTGCCGCTGAGATTTTCAAAGCTTATGCCATCCAGCTTGATCTTTCCGTTTTCAAAGTTTGAAGCGGTTCCAAAGGTTGTAAGAGATTCACAGCCGCTGAAAATATTCTTTGTTCCCGAGGGCAGCATCCATCTTGTGGTGCTTGTCTTTATTGTCTTAAGGTTTTTAAGATTAGCAAAGGGATTTTTGCCGCTAATTGTTATCTTACTGAAAGAAGGTATAACTATGTGCTCGATCTCATCTGCCCAATCAACCACCCAATCGGTGAATGCAGGGAATTTGGCTGAGAATGTAAGCTCATTCCAAGATGTCTTGGGGTTTTCAAATGTCAAAATACCCGTTTCGGTATCAAGTGTCCATTTGAACCAGTTATCATTTTCAATATAGTCCTCTCCCTTTGCGGTGAGATATACTTCACCTATGGAGAACTTATAGCCCTCTGCTCTCGTATCACTTGTGCCGCTCTGAACATTAGATGTCCATGCTGCGGCAGAGGTGTTACCCTCAAGGTCAAGAGTTACATTTGTGCTGTCTGAGAACCATTTAACGGGTGCGAAATCGCTCTTTCCGAGAATGAGCGTTACATCGAGCCCTACTGCGCTGTCCGCAAGGATATCATCACCGAGAGCTGTTGCAGTATAGAAATAAAATTCACCTGTTTTAACATTTACTCCCTGCACTCCTATTTTACCGAGCACGGGATTTTTTGCAAAGATGCCTTCTGCACTGAAATCAACAAGAGTTGAGGGCAATGTTATCTTTGTGCAGTTTGGAAGATTTGAGAATACATATGCAGAAACGCTTGTGATGCCTGTTGACTCGGCAACATTAACGCTTGTGATGCTTTCTCTGTAAGCATACCACGGAATATCGGAAATATTATCCGCTGTGATAGCTGCCTCAAAATTGAGAGTGCCATCACCCTCACCCGAAATGCTGAGGATTCCGTTGGTGCGGAGTGACCAATCGTATTCGCCTGTAGCTGTCTTTCCGCTTATGATCTCTTCGGAAGCATAGTCAATGGGAGCATTGCCCATGTTGAATTCAAGAGTGCCGCCGGCTACGATATCGCTATGACGGATCATTGTGTCATGAAGCACCTCACCATTGAGGACTACAGACTGGATATACTGATTTTCATCGGAAAGGTTGTTTGCCTTGATAACAAAAGTATTGCCATTATCAAGATTTATCTTTGTCTCTTCATATTTAGGGCTTGTTAGCCAATAAATATCCTGACCTGCGCTTGGGAAGAAGCCGATATTGGCAAAAATATACCATGCACAGCTTGCGCCCGAGTCCTCACAGCCGGGTGTGGACTCTATGGAATATTTGTTGATAAGCTTTTGCACATAATCTGTGGTGTGCCAAGGCTCGCTTGTATAATTGAAAAGGAATGCCTGAATATAACCGGGCTGGTTGCTGACATCAATATAGCCCTTGTCGATACCGACCTGAAGTCTTTCGATAAATTCAGCCTCGCCGCCCATTTTTTCTATAAGAGCGGGAATATCATGAGGAACGAAGAAGGAATATGAATATCCCGTGCCCTCATAGAAATAATTTTTCCATGAACCGACAAACTGTGTTGCGCTCTTATAAGAATCACTTGGCTCAACAAATGTACCGTCCGAATTCTTAGGCCAGATCCAGCCTGTGAACTTGTCACCTATAGCGTCCTCGTTCCAGATATTCAGCCAAGATGCGCTGCGCTCCATAAGCATATTATAAAGCTCTGTATCGCCCTCGCCAAGCGCTATCTGTGCGAGACAGTAGTCATTATAGCAGTACTCAAGCTGAGTATTGCAGTTCATAGTAGGATATTGATCTGCGGGTATAAAGCCAAGATCCTTATATGTTGATGTGAGTGAGCCTTGTGCATTATCGGGAGATTTGCGGTCGGTACGCATCATATTTGCTTCAAACTCAACAAGCTCATATACTGCGTCCATCATCTCATCGGGAATAAGCCCCTTGACATATGCCTCTGCAAGAACATTGTCAATATTATCACCGCCCTGGTTCGTGCCCGAACGCTCATATGCCGTGAAAATATCCTTAACAGCCTTTACTGTATCTGCGCTTCCTGCCTCTTTATCCTCAAAACGGACAAGATAGCTCTCTATCTGGTCTGTAACGAGCTGAGGATTTGTGATCGTAAGAAGCGGGAAAAGTGTACGGAAGGTATCCCATGTTGCAACCTGGTCGTCAAGGATTATTCCGTCGCCGTATTCGGCAAGCTCGCCTGTACGATATCTGGGCTGAAGGAAGGTGTCATAAAGATTGGAATAGAACATTTCCTTCTGATCCTCTGTAAGACCGCTTACCTCAAAAACATCAAGCTTATCGTTCCAGATAGCGTTATTATCGGACTTAACCTTGTCATAATCCCATGCGGGGATCTCATCCTCAAGATTAGCCTTTGCCTTATCTGTGCTAAGGAAGGAAATGCCTATCTTCATCATAACGGTAGTCTCTGCAGACTCATCAAGGTCAAAGGTCAGATATGCGCCCGTACCCTTATAGGTGGGGTCAACAATGGTCTCAGTTGCGGTATCAATGCTTGTTTCGCCATCCACAACCTCACCGGTCTTGTAAACGCCGATATTTGTATTTGTAAGGCTTGTGGAATCTATAACTGCATAGAAATAATAATATCTCCAAGAGCCGTGCGTGTTGTAATTTGCACCGCCGTAGAGAATGGTGTTGCCGTTCTCGTCCTGTTCAATGGTGATATCAACATCCTTAGCCTGCTTGTTATAAGCACCGTCGGTTGAATAAACCGGAACATGGTGTATCATATCAAGAAGGACGCTTCCATCATCTGTACCTGCAGGATATGTAAGCTTATAGATTACAGCATTCTCTGTGGGAGTAAGCGCAACGTCGATATCATACTTTGTAAGTGTAACGCTATACTCGGTAGCCGTGGGGTTCTCATTTTCCTTTTCGGAATCGTGGCTGTCAAGAGCAACAGACAAGCCTACCTGAGGGGAAATGAGGAACTGTCCGAAGCGTCCTTCACCCGACTGAATATGCAGCTGGGAGAAGCCTCTGATAGGCTGAGTGGGGTAATAACCGGTGTAGTTGTTCGTTTTGAAAGTATCGGGTCCCGGATGAACAGAGCCGTTAGGTCTTGAGGGACCGATAAGGCACTCTGCGTTTGTGCCTGTACCGTACCGCATGTTAACGTACTGTGTCAGATCCTCACTCTCTGCCGCCGCAAGATACTCCGTCTCGGAAACAACCTCGAGTGCGTCGTCTTCGGCAAATGCAACGGGAATGCTTACTGTTCCCATAATCATAATAACTGCCAAAAACAGACTAAAAATGCGTGTTTTCATGTGTTTTTACCTCTTTCTTAAAATTTTTATAAATATAATATTTATATTTTTCATTGTTAGCTGCGCTCAAAGCGATAAACAGAAATTTATTTGGAAGTTACCGAGAATGATTATTAGGCTTTCCCTTGAGGGGAAGGCTTGCGATCATTCTCACTCACCGCTAAATTACTGTTTTAAGTGCTTCAAATCAACATCATCATTCAGCGTAATTGACCTTCGCATTTCCCATGGTGAAGACGAGCTCACCGCCGCTTATAATATCAGAATGCTTTATAGTGGTGCTCTTATATTCTTCCCCGTTAAGCGTTACGGACTGAATATACTTGTTAGAATCCGAAAGATTTTCCGCAATAACGGTAAAGGTATTGCCGTTATCCAGATTAAAAACAGTTTTTTCATAGGCGGGGCTTGTCAGATAGTAAAAATCCTGACCTGCATTTGGGAAAAATCCGACAGTTGAGAAAATATACCAAGAGCAGAGCGCACCCGAATCCTCACAGCCTGGCGTTCCGCTAAGCGAATATTTTTTCAGCAGCTTTGCAACATATTCGCTCGTTCTGTAAGGCATTGATGTGTGATTAAAAAGATATGCGCAAAGGAATCCGGGCTGATTTCCAATCCTCACCCATCCATTATCGATTCCATATGCGAGTCTCTCCGCAAACAGCTCTTCTCCGCCCATATATTCGATAAGTGTTTCCACATCGTGCGGCACGAAGAAGGAATATTCATAGGATGTTCCCTCATAGAAATAGGGTTTCCATGATCCTATCAGCATGGTCGGACTCTTTAAGCTGTCATTTGGCTCTATCCAGCTTCCGTCCTCTGCCCTCGGCCAGATATAGCCCTTGTAGCCTGAGGCTTCAAGCTCGCTATTCCAGATATTCTTCCAGTTTTCGCTTCGGGCAAGCCATTTTTCATAATTTTCGGTGTCTCCCAGCCCCAAAGCCATCTGTGCTGCAAGATAATCGTTATATGCATATTCAAGTGTCTTTGAACAGCACATTATCTTCTTATCTCCGTCTCCCGGAATATAACCGAGAGTACGGTATGTGGAATCAAGGCTTCTAACGGGACTCCATGTATTCTGGTCATCGCGCCAATATTCGGCATTTTCCTTTATGACCTCATATGCCGCATTTAAGTCAATGCCTTCAATGCCCTTCAGATATGCCTCGACTATGATGTTATCAACATTGTCTCCGCCCTGGTTTCTCTTTCGCTCGTTTCCTCCGTTTGAAAGATCACGAACAGAGCCGTTTATCTCCAGCCTTGCAATATAGCTGTTGACCGTTTTTGTAACAAAATCGGGATTTGTTATCATATAAAGCGGGTAGAGGGAACGGAATGTATCCCAGGTCGCAATATGGTCATCGATCATATCCATATCACCGAATTTGGCAATGTCTCCCGTTCTGTCTCTCGGCATCTTATGGCAATTATAAAGACAGGTATAGAACATCTTTTTCTGATATTCGGTCAAGTTCTCTCCGCTTATCGCTATTTTCCCAAGCTCCTTTTCCCAAATTTCGGTGCTTTCTGCGATAATGGAGGAATAATCCCACATGGGTATCTCATCCTCAAGATATTCCTTTGCCTTCTCGATGCTGTGGAAGGAAACACCCATTTTTAGGTATATTTCTTCCCCCTCCACCGTATCAAAGGTCATATATGCGCCGCAGCCGCTTGCCGCAAGCTCCTCCGAGACTTCTGCAATTTCGAGAGTGCCCACATTTCTGTATAGATCTACACCCTCGTATGTTCCAATCTCCTTTGGAGATTTGTTTATCACTGCATAAAAATGGAGACTGTAAGTTGGCGAATCATAGCTGCCGCTTCCAAAAATAACAGTATTCCCCCCTTCATCTTCACTGACCTCTATCATAACATCCTTTGGCGTATAGGAATGAAGATGGAGATAGTGCGCCATATCAATAACAAGGCTTGCCTGATTCGATGCGGGATATTTGAATTTATAGAATACCGAATGTTCAGTTGGAGCAAATGAAACATCTATACTGTATTTCGTAAGAGTCACATTATATTCCGTGGCGGTGGGATTTTCATTTTCCTTTTCCGAATCGTGGGAATCAAGGGCGGTGTTCAGCCCAATCTGCGGAGAAATGAGAAAATTTCCGTATTTGGGCTCACCGCAGTTCCCGTGAATTTGAGAAAATCCTCTTATGGGACTATCCGGCTTATATCCCGTTGAATAGCTTGCAGGATATGTATCGGGACCGGGGCAGACCGATGCATTGGGTCTTGTTGGACCGATGGTACAAAGGCTGTCATTCCCTGTGCCAAAGGTCATTTCGACATAATCCACAAGATTTTTCGGCTCTTCTACCCTTTCTTCTTTCTTTTCGGTAGAAACACTTTCTGTATCTGTAATTTCAGCACTTGTTTCAGGTTCTTCGGTGTCAACTACGTTTTTTTCTTCACCGCATGAGGTGAAAAGTGCGCCAAAAGCCATCAAAAGTGCAAGAAAAAGTGATAAATAACGTTTCTTCATAGCATTACTTTGTATAATCAACAGGCTCACTTCCCATAATGAAAATCAGCTCGCCGCCGCTGACGATATCGCTGTGCTTAATAATGGTGCAATTCAGTTTCTTTCCGTTAAGGGTAGCGGACTGAATATATTTGTTTTCCTCCGAGAGGTTTTCTGCCTTTATAACAAACTTTTTGCCGCCGGCAAGATTTATCGTGGTGCTTTCATAGCTTGGGCTTGTAATATAATAGATATCCTGACCGCCGCTGGGAACGATTCCAATACTTAGGAACATATAATAGGAAGCAAAGCATCCCGAATCCTCGCAGCCGGGGGTTGCATTGGGCCTAAATTTTGCAAGCTGCTTTCTGACCATGTCAGCGGTGCGCCAAGGCTGATTTGTGTGGTTGGGAAGAAGCGGCTGGAGCATACCCGGCTGATTTCCGCCGTTTATCCATCCATTATCGATCCCAAGCTCAATTCTGTCACAGAAGAGCTTATCTCCACCCATTCTTTCGATAACCCCTTCAACATCGTGAGGCACCATAAAGGAATATTCATATGCATATCCCTCGTAAAAATAGGGTTTCCAAGAAGGACAGAAGAAGGTTGCACTTTCGATATCTTTGTTTGGTGCTATCCAGCTTCCGTCTGCGGCTCTGGGCCAGATATAGCCCTTATAGCCGACACATTCCATATCGGGATTCCAGATATTCTTCCAATATGTGCTGCGCTCCATCCATTTTTCATAGTTCTCGGTGTCGCCAAGTCCCTTTGCCATCTGTGCGGCAAGGTAGTCGTTATAGCTGTATTCAAGCTGTTTTGAACAGCACATAACGTTTCTTTCTTCATCATCCCCGGGAATATATCCCATATCTCTGTATGTCGAGGGAACTTCGGGCTGAGGAAACCATGAATTCTGGTCGTCTCTCCAGTTTTCCGCATCGTATTTTACGATCTCATAAGCTCCTTCCCAGTCAATTCCGGGAATTTTTTTCAGATATGCTTCAACGATGATATTATCAACATTATCACCGCCCTGATTTCTTCTTCTTTCCTTACCCGCATTGAAGATATCACGAATATATCCATTGGTTTTAAAGCGGGTAACAAAGCTGTTTACCGTCTTTCTGACAAAATCGGGATCTGTTATGGTGTAAAGCGGATAAAGAGTTCTGAAAGTGTCCCAAATTGCAATATGGTCATCTATCATCTCCGCATCCTCTGGATATTCGTTAAAATCTCCCGTACGGTCGCGGGGCAGCTTGTTTGTAATATAGAAGCAAGAATAGAATTTTCTCTTCTGCTCGGCACTTGCGCTGTCGGATATCTGAATTTTATTAAGTTCCTTTTCCCATATCTCGTTAGTATCTTCCTTGACCTTATTATAATCCCAATCGGGTATTTCGGCATCGAGCCAAGCCTTTGCCTTTTCGATATCCTTATAGGAGATTCCGATCTTTATGAGTACCTCTTCTCTCTCCTCTGTTTCAAATTGCAGGAAAGCTCCCAGTCCAACATCTCTTGTGTCCTCGGTTACGTCAATAGGAGCAAGCACCTTTTCATCTGAAACAGATGAACCTACATATGTTCCGACTCTCGAGGGCTTCTTATTTATTTCCGCATAGAAATGAGCATTGTACATCTCATACTTGCCTTCTCCGAAAATGACAGTATTTCCCTTTTCATTCTCGTCTATCTTCACCTCAACCTGCTCTGCCATGCGAGTATGTATCTGGTGGAAGGTGGTTATATCTATAACAAGGCTTGCTTCCTTCGACTTCGGATAAGTAAATTTATAAAAAGCGCAATGGTCTGTAAGGGTCATTGAGCAATCGATTCCGTATCTCGTAAGGGTAACATTATATTCCGAGGGCAAGGGATTTTCATTAGCCTTTTCGGAATCGTGGCTGTTAAGTGCGGTGGAAAGCCCTATCTGAGGCGAAAACAGAAAATTGCCGTATTTTGCCTCACCTGCATTTACGTGTACGTGCGAAAAACCTCTGATCGGCTTATCCGCAAGATATCCCGTGGAATAGCTTGGCGGAAAAGTATCGGGGCCGGGAGAAACCGAAGAATGAGGACGGGATGGACCTATTGTACAAAGACTTCTTGCGTCTGTTGCAAAGGTCATGTCTACAAACTGTGTGAGTTTTTTCATGTATAGTCTCCTCTTGGTAGAATTGCACAAAAATACATACTTGTGCATAGTAACCTAAGATAATTTTACCACAAAGGCGGGGCAATTTCTCACAATATTTTATCAAAACCTTATAGTATTTTGATATTCGGTTTGACAGAATGAAATATTTATGTTACAATAATAAAAAATGAAACGGAGGTGAAGTCATTGCCCGAATTATACAGTCTCCCAAGAAACATTACAAGCCACAAGCACGTAAGAGTAATAACGAATCATCCAACGCACACCACCCCTGTTCATATGCACGAATATGTTGAGATAGAGCTTGTACTCTCCGGCAAATGCAAGCAGCTTATAAACGGCACCGTCTATGACAATATCGAAAGAGGAAGTCTCTATCTTCTAACTCCCGTGGATTTTCACCAGCTTTTTGATTTTGAAGCCAAGATAGAAGCGATAAATCTCTGCTTTGATAACAGCTTTTATGATTCGGATATAGTTCAGCTTTTTATGAACAAAAAAAGTAATATTGTTTTAAAGCTTAGCCCCGAGGAGCTTTCGGTTGCCCGAAAAATGATAGAACAAATTAAGGAAAGCTGTGCCACGGAGGATAAATATTCCGAGCGGCACACAAGGAATCTAATAGAATGCTTGCTGATATATATTTTGAGGCAATCGGAGCTGAAATCCTTTGAGTCCTTCGATGCAAAGCTGAGTCCCATTCAAAAGGCACTCCAATATCTTTTTCAGCACTACAGAGAAAATCCGTCAAGCGAGAAAATGGCAAAAATTTGCGGCTATTCCGAAAGCCATTTTTGCAGACAGTTCAAAAGCATTACGCAAAAAACATATGTTGAATTTCTGAACACGCTGAAGCTAAATTATGCAAAGGTTCTTTTGATATCCGAAAAGCTTCCCATAATCGAGGTGGCCGATATCTGCGGCTTCAATTCGCTCTCAAATTTCAATCGGGTTTTCAAACAACAGATGGGAATCCCGCCGTCCGATTTTATTAAACAAAACCAATCAAAATCAATGAAAAAAGAATAATGACTTTTAGCATCTATCATTGATTTTGAACTTTAAATAGAAGGGGCTGTTCTAAACTTAGTCCCTTTTTTGTTGATATGTGTTTTAAACAGTAATTTTGTAAAACAATCAGATAAAAATGCGGGCTGAAGCAAAAGCTTTTCAAAGCAATTGTTTCAGCCCATTTATTATCCTATGACCTTATATCCTTCAGCCTCGATTGCGTTTTTAAGAACTTCGTCCGAAACTTCATTCTTAAGCATGACCACCACCGTCTTTTTCTCGTGGCTCGCTACCGCACTCTCAACACCTTCAAGAGCCTCAAGTGCCTTTTTCACATGAGCCTCGCAATGAGGACACATCATTCCATCAACCTTTATTATCTTTTCCATTTTCTTTTCCTCCGTAGTTTTCTTTTTAACATATATCTTTGCAAAATTCAGCCTCAAAGCATTTGTCAC
>CAYPKQ010000022.1:0-18722 GCA_964411355.1 uncultured Lachnospiraceae bacterium | reverse complement strand
CGTCGAGGTCGCCGTCCCCTACAGATTTGCGTTTTATCAACGCACCGCTAAATTATTGTTTACAAAAACAGAAACAAAAAATCAAAGGAGAAAAATATGGAGCTTGTTCTTCTTACCGCCCTTGGAGTTGGCGGATCGACCGTTATCGGTGCAATTATCGGCTTTGCCTTCAAAAAAATATCCCATGCCTTTTCGGATCTTGTGCTTTCCTTTGCGGCAGGCGTTATGCTCGCAGCGGCAGTTCTGGGGCTTGTCATTCCATCCCTTGAATATGGTGGGAAATATGGGCTTATATATACGATTTCGGGAATATTTGCAGGTGCTTTTTGTCTTAATCTCATTGACAAGCTCGTTCCTCATCTTCACAAATTAGTTGGCAGCGAGGACGAGGCACATAACAATGCAAATCTCAGCAAGGTGCTTCTTTTTGTTTCCGCGATCGCAATACATAATCTTCCCGAGGGAATTGCGGCAGGTGTTGGATTCGGCTCGGGGAATACCGCTCAGGCTCTTATAATTGCGGGAGGAATTGCCCTACAGAACATCCCGGAGGGAATGGTGATAATAGGTCCGATGCTTTCGGCAGGCGTAAAGCCGGGCAAGACCTTCGTTCTGGCTCTTATAACGGGTCTTGTTGAGGTGGTTGGAACCCTTATCGGTTATTTTGCGGTCAGCCTTGCTTCCTCAATACTCCCCTTTGCCCTCGCATTTGCCGGCGGTACGATGCTTTATGTTATAAGCGATGAAATGATCCCCGAAACTCACGCTCACGGTCATCAGCGCGGTGCCACATATGCACTTCTCATCGGATTTTGCCTGATGCTGGCAACTGATGTGCTTTTGGGATGATTTGGTTTGTTAGATAAACAGTAATTTAGCGAACTGTAGGATACCGATTAAAAAATGAGCCGTCCCCTACAAAAATTCGTTATCGCCTGTTCGATAAATTACTGTTTAAAAGGAAATAGGCTGATGACAGCCTCTTTTTTGTTATATTTTAAAATCTTCGATGTCAAATTTCCAAGGCTCGCGGCTTCTGAAAGGTCTGTTAAATTTCTTTGTAAGAACCCCTTTCTTTTCAAGGTGGTCATAGCACGCCATGTCGCAAGCACGTCCGCACATACAAGAGGCAAAGAGGTTTTTAATTCCGGGATAGAACGCATTTGAATTCATGATCTTTATTGCAAGCTCACGGTCAACCTTTGCTTCGCCCGCAATGATATCAAGTCTGTTTTCAAATTCCGAAAAAGCATCCGGGTTCATAAAGGGGTTCTTTACGCCTGCCGCACCGTCATAATAAACAGCGCACTGCCAATTATCCAGCTTGCCTGTTTTTTCATCGATGGCATGACCAAAGCAGCCCTTTGCACATTCACTGCAGTTGTCACACAAATGCGGTGCTTTCATTTCGTCCTGCTCGATCTCTGCATCTGTGAGAATGAAACAAACTCTTACCATGGGACCGAATTCATCTGTGAGAAGCTTGCCGTAAAAACCAAGCTCGCCTATGCCGCAAAGAACGGCGGATCTCTCAAAATCCATTTCCAGATCCTTTTCACCTACTGCAACAATATTTTTATAAGGTGCTTCGGGATTGGTGTCACCCTCTTCCTTCACGAGAAGATTTGATCGGTGCTGGGGAAGAGCCATATAGCCTTCTGCCTCGATAAGATTTGCAACACGAAGGCTTGCAATGGGGAGAACTGTCTCCTCAAGAGTTTGACGAGCCATTGTTGCAAACTGGTAATATGTAGTGCCCTCCTCGATACCTCTGTAAATACCGCGAAGAATCCTGAAGCAAAGGCAGATAACAGTCTTTACCTCGGGGAATATCTTGAAAATGGGGTCATCCTTCCCAAAACGCTCTGCGCTTGCAAAGCCCACAAGATCGGCAGCCTCTGCCTTCGCACATTCGATAATTCTATTCTTCAAATCCATCTTATTTGCCCTCCTTTATGTGCTTATAGCAGGCTCTGTCGCAAGCCTTATCGCAAAGGCAAGCCGTATAACCGTTATTCTGGGGGAGAAAATTCATCTGTTTTATGATTTCTCTTGCGCTTTCTGCATTAAATCTCTTTTCACCGTTAAGTATTACCTCACGCTCCGGATTTTCTCGGAGAAAATCATCGGTGATATATCTGTTTGACTTGTGTGCACCCTTATAATATACTGCGCACTGCCATGTATCAAGCCCCTTATCATCAATAGCATGACCGGGACAAGCCGCCTCACAAGCATTGCAGCCCTCACAGTGATTTTTTCCATAGGGCGCATCAAGCTCAAGGGGGGCATCGGTAATGATGAAAACATAGCGCATATAAGGACCGAATTTTTCGTTGATTATATGACCGCTCTTTCCCATGTGCCCTATTCCGCAAGCAGTTGCCGCCTTTCCGAAATCCACGAAAACATCGGGAGCAGGCTTTCCGAGGGCAACCGGCTCTGCAAAGATAAGCTCATATGTATCTTTAACCTCGGGATTTGTGGATTTATCACCCTTCATGCGAAGGTTGGGAACGGTTCTCTGAAGACAAGCATCATAGCCTGCATCTTCTATGATATTACCCATTTTGAAAAGGAATATCTCGGAAAATTCCTCATCTATCATCTTAACTCCGTAGGAAGAATAGGAATAGGACTGATTTCCGCTCTCCATTGCGCGGTAAAGTCCTCTCGGAACGGGAATTCCGAAGCCTATGATGCATTTTGCCTTTGGAAGTATCATCTTAGGGTCCTTTTGAATATCCTCGCCCTCAAAAATATCAAGCGAACCGATGCCGCAAACTGCCGCACCCGCTTTTATCGCTTCTTCTTTTACATATTTGCTTGTAAGTTCCATTTATGTTTTATAGCTCCTTATGGAAATATTTTTTCGGTATTGTTTTGTGACGTATCGCTGTTTTCAACAACCAGCACCGTGGTTTTTTCATCTGCCACGATAATATGATGCCAAACATTTTTTGGAATATTATAAATCGTGCAAGGCTTCATTTCGACCTTCTCTGTGTTGCTTTCCTCATCTTTTGCATAAAGGACTGCCGCACCCGAAAGAAGCACGAAAACCTCGTCTGTCAGCAGATGTCTTTCCCAAATATGATTGCTTGCGGAAAAGCGCTCGCTGTTACGAAGAATGCCAATTCGCCATCCATCGTATTTTTTTACGACCTTAAAATCTTCACCGTTATATCTGAATTCTTCAATCATTTTCTCACCTGTCCATTTTCCATGCCTTGCCTGTGCGCAAAGGTTCTTTGAAGCGGTGCTCCATGCATCCGCCCTTCTTTTCGAGCATAGATACGCAGGCTCTTATGCAGCCTCCGCATTTTGCCATATTATAACCGACCCAGGATGGAAAATATTTCTGAAGAGCGGTATAAACCCTCATGATATCATCCTCTGTTCCCACCTTGTCCTTCTGTTCAAGAAGATCGAGATCACCGTTTTCGTTTTTATCGAAAACCTCCTTGGGAACAAATGGGTTATAGTATCTTCCTGCGTGAGTATAGAATGCATAGCAGCGCCACATATCAATATCGCCCCATTCGCATATCTTGCCTTCAATATCGACCTTTATAACCTTTCCGGTATCGGGATGAGGAATGCATCCGCCGGGACATTCTCTTACGCAAGCATAGCACTTGCGGCAAAGAGGCTCTCCGTCATACATATCGTCATATTCAAGCTCTGCATCTGTGAAAAGGAAAGCCACTCTCTGAAGCGGACCAAATTCCTGAGTGAGCAGCATTTTGCTGTAACCTATCTCGCCAAGACCGCAGGCAACTGCAGCAAGTCTGAACTGGAATTGAAGATCGGGTGGAACATTATCCTCTCTTGTAGCTCTTGTAAAGCTGACGCTTCTGTGGTGAGCGGTGGCCTTTTGAGCATGCTCATTGACCTCTATCTGCTCCTCGGGTGAAAGTGTTGCACCTTCAGAGCCGTCCATATCCGAAACAGCTCCGCGTGCACCGGTATTTCTGTAAGTAAACGCCTCGTAGCCAGCATCCTCGATCACCTTGCCCACCTTATAAAGCACGGAGGGGGCGAGTATCTCGTTTATTCCGCCATAAGCTATTGATGGGTACTGATAGAACTGCGTGCCCTCCTCAATTCCTCTTTGAACTCCTCTGGGAATTCTGAAAACAAATCCGATTATGGTCTTGCATTCGGGAAAAAGGAATGCGGGATT
This sequence comes from uncultured Lachnospiraceae bacterium, assembly GCA_964411355.1. GTDB lineage: Bacteria > Bacillota > Clostridia > Oscillospirales > CAG-272 > SIG710. Next base: position 14,536 of record CAYPKQ010000022.1, on the reverse strand, counting down.
CATAACGTTGGGAGCACCCTTAAGGCGGCTGATGGGGGCAATTCCGCATTTATCAGCACCTGCCGCATATGCGGCTTCTTTAATCATTTTGCTCGTTAGCGTTTGCGTTTGCGTTTGCGTTTGCGTTTGCATAAATATAAACTCCTTGATCTATTTTTCTAATTGCATTTTTGAATACATTTTCACAGTATCCGCACTCGGTACAGTTTTTTTTGCAGGTGGCGACCGTTTTTCCAAACCCATCGGGGATAAGTGAATTTTCAAGAACATAGGGATATATGGCTCCGCCGTGGTCAGGCTCAAGAAGAGAAGCAAGATTGCCAGTGTAGCTGCCTTCGGTATAGGCTTTCAGTATCTCTATCGGGGTGTTGCTGACTCTTGTTGCCAGCTTTGCTCCGTCAAAGATATCCTCATAAAGGTAAATATCCTCGGGGCGCACAAAATTGCTCTCGCAAAGCAGAGCGTGTGCCGTTTCCTTTTTTGAAATTCGCTCTCGGCAGATGGGGTGAAATTCAAAGGCGTTATCCTTCTTTGCTATCTGCTCCTCGTGGGCAACAAGATTATCATGAAAATTGTGGAGCGGACAAAAGGAGAGACAACCGCTGTTTGCAAGCATAAAAAGCCCTTTTCCGTTGTTATCGCACCATTTTCTGGCATTTCTCGCAGTGTCAAGATCCCGATTCAGCTCACGGCGCAGATAAAAGGAATCAAAATAATCCTTTATATGCTCCATTGCGGCAGTGGTTCCTATCTCCATATTGACTGAAGCGCGGGTCTTGATATTCGGAAAATTATTTTTTATGAATTTTGCGATTATAGGTGAGGTCGTGGTAACATTTTTCAGCCCAAAAAGACCGTCAAGGTAGTCCACCGTATAGCCTATCTCCTCGTAAAAGGAGCGAGCAAGGCTGTCCTCACCATAGCAATTGGCATTGAGGAGAAGATTCAGCTCTATTCCCGCCCTCGAAATTGCTTCAAGGTCGCAAGCTGCCTCTCGTTTGCTTCCTCGGGGGATAAAAAAAGATTTCTGGTTTGGCGGTGTCTGCCATTTGGAAAATCTCCATAGGCAAAATAGACCTCGTTCAGCTTTTCCTTTGCATAAAGGATTGCGGGAAGGAACATTCCGCGCATGTCTATCTGATATCCGACAGAAAATTTCATATGTAAATCCTTTAAATTATAAATTTTACACTTGATTATACCATTCTTTTGTGTTATAATCAATGCAAAAAGCAAAGAAGAAATTATAAAAACCAAACTTTTTGGAGTGCTAAATGTTTATATCGGAGATCAATCCCTTTATCAGATATGCCAGCATTACTAATTTCAGACCATTTGACGGCTTTGGATATGCAAACGATTACAGAATGTTTTATATGCTTTCGGGAAAATGCAGGCTGGACATCGGGGATAAAGCCTACCGTCTTTCAACACACAGTCTTGCGATGATCCCCCCGGGAATAAGATATAAATTTTCGGAATTTGAGGGGATCGAAATAGGCGTTTTAATTTTGACCTTGACCAAAGCCGCTCAAGGGTGCGCCATACCTACAAGCTCCGTGAGATGCCCATAGGAAAGCCGATTCATCTGAGGGATTTTTCGCTTTTTGACGCTCCCATCGTATTTGAACGCTTTGATGGGGCAGAGGAGTATGTGAGAAGCATTGCTAAAGAGCATACGAAGCGTAGATTGTTTTATCGTGAAAGAGCCTCGGGACTTATGAAGATACTTATCTGCGATATTTTCCGTCATGCTTCAACGGGTAAGAGCAGCTCGGAAGAAAAAATTGAAAACATACTTTCCTATATTTCGGAAAATCCCGAAAAGGATCTGACGGGTGAGGCTCTCGGCGCAAAATTCGGTTATCATCCCTATTATCTCAGCAGACTTATCAAGCTCCATACGGGAAAAACGCTGAAACAGTATATCATTTCGGTAAGGATAGGTGAAGCGAAGGAGCTGCTTAAATCCACAGATCTTTCTCTCTCGGATATTGCCGCAAGATGCGGTTTTGAGAATTCAGCCTATTTTTCTAATGCCTTTAAAGCGAAAACAAAAATGAGCCCCGGGCAATATCGAAAGGAAAAAAACGAATATATTTAAATTTCTCAAAAATGTTTATTATATATCTAAAGCGGCTGACTTATTTAGCGTAAGGATCTTTTTGAGTGACACTGACAAACAGTAATTTAGCGAACCGTAGGTATGTGAACATCCTCATTGTAATAATATTCACATGCCTACGGTTCGCTAAATTACTGTTTAACGGGATTTTTTACATCTGAATTATTGGACAAAAAACGGAACTGTGTCAAAAGCTCACATAAAGCCAATGACTCAGTCCCTTTTAATGTGGAAAAATTAAATTTCTATTTCTGCGCTGACCACATAGTGGTCGGTATAATAAACTCCGCCCGGATGCTCATCCTCGATGAGGTGAACATTCTCATATTTCTCGAAATCGGTAAAGATATAATCAATCTGAGGATGGTCGAAGCTTTTTCCCCAGCCGTGGAAGCTGCGTCCGAGTCCTTCGGAAACATCGGTGATCTTTCTTGATTTGCAATTTTTTATAAGCGTAATTGCGCTTTCATCCGGACCTGAATTGAAATCGCCTGTAAGAATAAATTTATAAGGCTGTGCAAGAATTTTCTGGAGAGTTTGCATTGCTCCGAATTTTTTTGCATCCTTACCCATATGGTCAAGATGTACATTGAAAAAGGCAAAAGGCTCCGAGCCGTCACGGGGAATAAGGGTTGCATACTGCAAAATTCTGGGGCAGGTGCTCTGATCTCCGCCGTATGTGGATTCGGGAACGGTAGGCTCGGTGGAAAGCCATTCCGTGCCGAAGGAGAAAATATCAAATTTGTCGCGTCTGTATGCCAGAGTGAGACCCTCGTTCTTAAAGCCACGCAGTCTGCCGCAGCCGAGAACGGTATATTCGGTCAAGTTTTCCGAGAGCCACTTTCTTGCCATCTCTCTTGTTTCTTGAAATCCTATAAGGTCGGGCTTTTCGCACCGGGTAAGCTCTGCAATTCTCTCTGTACGATTGGGAAAATAATTGATTCCGTCATTTTCGGTATCCATCCTGATATTAAAAGAAAAAACCTTGATCTTCATGTTGTCACCTCATATTTAAATGCTTTTTTATTTCTTTTGCAATAGCTTTTCCGTAAAAATCAAATCCCGCATCATTTGGATGCAGATAGAAATCGGAAAAATATTTTTCATCCTTCGGTACAAAATCCTTGCCGTCAATTGCGGTCACATTTGAGAGCTTTTCTGCGGTTCTTATGATGAAATCTCTAACATCGCAGAGAGAGCCGCAAGCGGTTATTTCATGACAGTCCGCTCTCCATATTGGGGTGATGGCAAAGATTTTTGCAGTGGGATAAATCTTTGAAAGTCCTTCATAAAATTCGGAGCATTTTTTCTCAAATACGTCTTTTGTATAGTGACGCCAATCATTTGTTCCGTAAGCTACCGTTATTATGTCGGGTGCGATATCCTCGCAGCAAAGCGCAAGCTCGGGGCGGAATATTTCTCCGCCGATTCCCTTATTTCGTGAGTCAGCCGAAAGAGCATCAGTTAGTATCGCTGAATACGCACCGGAGGGAGAAAAAGCGTCATAACCGTGGGTTATGGAGTCCCCGAAATTGAGCATTTTCAGTTCTTTTTTAATAGGCTCTATCCTTGCACCGTCGTCAATTTCCACAGAAATTACAGTCGCTTCCGATGACCAAGGGAAATAGACTGTGACTTCTTTTTTGCCGTCTCCAAGAGGAAAATTTCCCTCAAAAATGCCAAAAGGAAGCTCTGTGTTGTTTGGCATCCTGACATCTCTGACAAATTCAATTCCTTCCTTTGGAATATTAGTTATCTGCCCGATTTTTTCGTCATTTTTAAAGATATCAAAGGCAAAAAAACCTCTTGTTATCTTCTTTACATCTGTTTTTATATAAAGATTACGGCTGTCGGTCTTAAAACAGAGCTTTATGCCTGCGGTACAGTTTATTTTTGCGGCAAAGCCGGTGGTTTTATAAAGATCTTCCTGCTCTTTTGTAAAGCGGTGGAAACGGAATCCGTCCTTCTCCTCTGCAACACTTACAGCACCGAGAGTAATAGCGCAGATATTTTCAAGATCAAGTTTCATTTTTGTTTTCCTTTCAGCCGTTAAAAAGCCTTGGTGCGGTCTCGTCAAGAGTAAGAATCATCTCATCCTCTGCAAGTACCTGTCCTTCGCCAAGCCAGACGATGGAGCTTGTGCCGTTTTTCAGTAGCAGATATGAGAAAGAGTACCCCTCGCTGCGCAGTGAAGTGAGAATGGAAGCAATGTCAGCACCGCTAAAGCGTTTTTTCTGCTCCTCTCTGGTGCTTGCAAGAAAAGGGCTGTCGGGAGAGAGACCAAATTCGGTGATCGCTCCTATCTTGCCGGTTTTTTCGGTAAGGGTGAGATAAGGCTTCTCATCGTCATCAAGCTCTTTTTCGTCCTTCGTTACCCAACTGCAGCCAACAATATCAACATATTCGTCACCGGGATAGGAGTACATAACATCCTCTTCCCCTGTGGAAGAGGGACTGTACGCCCAGATAAGATTGTCAAGTCCCGAGGAAGCAAAATAATCGTAAATATATATCCAAAGCTGTTTTTGATATTTGGCATCGACCTTGCTCTCGCCCTGGGAGATTCCATACCAGAAGGAGCTTGTATTCATATCATGGAGAGGACGCCATATTACAGGCACACCGTTTTCCTTCATGACCTCAAAAAATGAAGCATAAAGAGTAAGCTCCTCTTTGAATTTTGTATTAAGCTCAGTGCCGTCCGTCAAGAGCTTCTGCCATTTTTCAGCACCGCCCAGAACACCGCGGCTCTTATCTCCCGGAGTCCAATTTCCGGTGGGGTTTTCAAAATGAGCGGTGGCGGTGATGATCACGCCCTTTGAAGCGTAATCCACAAGTTCGCAAACAGCCCTACTGAGATCAAGAGCATTAATTGAAGAGAGCTGAAGTCCGTAGCCCGCAAGATCTATACCGATAATGGCGGGGTATTTGCCGGTTGCCTCGTAGAAATTATTAATGGTGTAAGAGGGCATAGCCTGTGAGCCGCTTACGGTCTCTCCTATCATTATTCTGTCTCTGTCCTCATATACCTCCGTGATAAGGGACATGAGCGAATCCTTTGAATATATCTGCTTTTTTTCGTGGTCTTTTTTCTTGTCATCGTGCCAGGTGATGTCGATATCCTTTGTGCTCTTTGCAAGTGCCAGCTCCTCAAAATAAGGACCTGTGAAATATTTTACTGCCGCATCAAAGGATGCATAGCTTCCGTAAACGTGAAGATTTCCGTCATCACCGAGCTTTGTTCCGTATTCAGAGGCATTAAGTCCGGTGCGGTCAAAGATTATGTATTTCGTAAACTGCTTTATTTCCTCATCAATTTCAACATACGCACCTGCGACCGAATCCGAGAGTGCGGTTTGAATCTCTTTAAGGTCTATATCGGGGTCTGTTGCATAAAGCTTGTATTCCGTTATGGGAGTTCCGTCGATGGTAATAGAAGAAAGAAGGTAGTCTCTTGTATATTTATAGCCATCCTTTGGGTATGAAAGGGTTGCCTGATAGATATCCACATAGTTTTCGATAAAATATTCAACAGCGGCAATAGTTGCCTTTCCGCTTCCACCGACGATAACGAGCTTTGTGCCGACCTTTTCAATGGCAAAATCGTTATATCCGAGCCCCTCCATGAGCTTTATGGATTCATTTCTGTTGGTTTCACCGATGAGGATCTCCTTTTCTCTCTCCTGCTGTCCCTCCCCTATCCAGTCGGTAAGGGCGGGGAGAGTTATGCCAAGGTTCTTCATAACGGTTTCTCTGAAGGTTACAAGTGCCTTCTTTTCTTCATCCGAGCAAAGGTCACCTCTGACAACCGTATATTCGGCAATGTCAGAAAGGACTATGCCCTTGTCTTTCTTGCCTTCATCGTCAAATTCATATTTTCCCTTGTCGCTTGAGGGTGTGCAAGCACCAAGGCAAAGCAAAAGCAATGCCATCACGGCGCAGATCATATATTTAAAGAACTTGTTTTTCAGCATAAAGCTCCTCCGAAAGATATTTCGTCCTACATTTTATCATATAATCCCGTCTTTTTCAAGGCTTTTCGCATTTTGTTCACAAAAGGTACAGAATTTGAAGCATTTTTAATCTTTCGGTTGAAATAATATCCGAAATGTGATATAATTAAGCATAAAAATGAGGGGGGTGGAAAAATGGTCTATCCGAAAGAGGTAAAAAGGGCAATGGATATTCTTGAGGGTAACGGATATGAGGCTTATCTTGTGGGCGGCTGTCTCCGCAACATCCTGATGGGTAAAGCTCCTCACGATTGGGATATGACCACCTCTGCGCTTCCACATGAATGTGCAAAAATATTCACCTCGGAGGGGTTCGTTGTTATTGAGACGGGTATAAAGCACGGCACGGTGACGGTAATTATCGATTCTCTTCCCATAGAGACAACCACATTTCGCATAGACGGCGACTATTCAGATTCACGTCATCCCGAATCGGTAACCTTTACCCCCTCTCTTCGTGAGGATCTTGCAAGGCGGGATTTCACCGTCAACGCAATGGCTTACAATGAGAAAAACGGACTTGTTGACATTTTTTGCGGTAAAGATGATCTTGAAAATATGATCTTGCGCGCAGTTGGAGAGCCTCAAAAGCGCTTTTCCGAGGATGCTCTGCGGATTCTCAGAGCATTCAGATTTGCTTCGGAGCATGGGTTTAAAATTGAGGATAAAACTAAAGAAGCAATAATGGAAAAGCGTTCGGGGCTTGCTAATATTTCAAGAGAGCGTATATATTATGAGCTTTGCCGAACACTTCTCGGTGATTTTTCCTCATGCGCTCTCCGTTCTCTTCTTGAATGTGGCATAATGCCTTATATTTTTGAAGAATATGAGGCTTCATTTGAGCCGGATATTGAGATCTTCGAAAGACTTCCGAAAAAAGTTGAACCTCGCCTTGCCGCACTATTGGCATTTTTTCCTTGCGAAATTGCCCATAGAGGGCTTGCTTCCCTTAAAATGAGCAATAGGGAGCGTATCGGCACAAAAAAACTGCTTGATGCGGCAGACGAGATAAGAAAAGTACCATTTTCCGATGCTGTATCTGCAAGAAAATTTATCAGCCGATTTGAAAATGCGGCGCATGACGGTGCCTTTCTTGCATATCTTTTGGGATATGATGCAGGAGAGGCGAAAAAGGCTGTGGAAGAAGCGGAGAAAACTGTTTTTCCGAGAAGGATCGACCAGCTTGAAATTGGCGGTAGGGATATTACCGCTCTCGGTGCTTCGGGAAAAATGACAGGTGATATTTTGAATTTCTTGCTTTTGGCGGCATTGGAAGATCCGAGTAAAAACGATAGAAGCGAGCTTATTTCACTCGCAGAAAAATACATTTTGGAGAATAAAAATGAGCATAGCAAAAACTGAAGAGATAAAAAACACCAATGGCAGGATAATGGGAGTTGATTTCGGTGAGGTCAGGACCGGCATCGCAATCTCTGATGCAAGTCGCTTTCTTGCCTCGGGAATCGGATATATAAAGGAAGGCGGCCTTCATAAGACCGCCGAAAAGATTGCAGAGATGGTGAAGGAAGAGAATGTAAGCGCTGTTGTAATCGGCTGCCCCGTGAATATGAACGGAACAGAAGGTCCGAGAGCCGAGAGATGCCGTGATCTTGCAAGAGAGATTGGAGAGCTTACTTCGCTGCCGGTTGCCATGATGGATGAAAGAATGACCACAATGGCGGCATCACGTTTCCTTAACGAAACCAATACCAGAGGTGCAAAAAGAAAGACCGTTATCGATACTCTTTCCGCACAGATAATACTTCAAAATTTCCTTGATAGGCTGAAAAATATATAACCCCGGGGCTAAGGTAACTTAGCCTCTTTTTATATGTTGGTTTGTTAAACAAACAGTAATTTATCGCCTGTTCGATAAATTACTGTTTATGAACAAAAGGTGCTGAATGACACAGAACCTTTCGATTTGATACAAGAAGCAAATCATATATATTTCATTTTGTTATTTTATTGTTCACTTATGTTGCATTATCAAATTATATTGTTGACAGTCAAATATTTTCATGCTAAAATGTAAAAAATTTGAGGAGGGGTTTATCTTGAAATTAGCGGTTTTATAGCAAACAGAGGATTTTTTCCAAGCACTGTAATCGAATCTGCGAGGGCAGAAATTACAAGTGCCATAGAAAAGGCAGGTGCATCTGCTTTGCTTATGGAGGCGAACAAAACTCGTTACGGAGCAGTTGAAACACAAGAGAAGAAGGCGAGATTTTTGCGGATTTTTTGGCTGAAAATGAGGGCGAATACGACGGACTTATCATTTGTATGCCGAATTTCGGGGATGAAAACGGAATCAAGGCGGCAATAAAGGATGTAAAGATTCCGATTCTTATTCAGACCTATCCCGATGAGCTTAACAAGCTTGATTTTGCCAACCGCCGTGATGCATTTTGCGGCAGACTCGGCCTTTGTGCTGTGCTGAAGCAGATGAATGTAAAATTCGTTTCGGGCAATTCATTTGTTGCTCATCCGTCATCGGACGAATTTCATAAGGATCTTTTGGAGTTTATTTCAACCTGTCGAATAGTCAAAAAGCTTCGTCATGCAAGAATAGGCGTTATTGGAGCAAGGACAACAGCCTTCAAAAGCGTGCGATTTGACGAGGGCGCACTTGAAGCAAGAGGGGTTGACGTTGAAACACTCGATCTTACCCGGCTTTTCCATAAGATCAATAACATAAGCGATGACGATGCCCGCATGACAGCATGGGAAAAGGATATAAACGAAATTTCAGACACAAGCGATGCCCCGAGATATTCAATAATAAATCAGTGCAAGCTGGGCATAGCTCTTGAGGAGCTTGTTCATGAAATGAAGCTTGATGTGCTTGCGATACGCTGCTGGAGCGAGCTTCAGTATGAATACAAAATAACTCCATGTACTGTTATGGGCATACTTAACAAGAGACAGATACCCGTGGTTTGCGAAACCGACGTTACAAACGCTCCTGCAATGCTTGCAATGGCTATGGCTTCATATACGGGCGTTGGTTGTCTTGATATCAATAATAACTATGGAACAGACCCCGATAAGTGCATCATGTTCCATTGTGGGCCGCTTCCCATCGACCTTCTTAGGGAAAAGGGACATATGGAGGAGCACAAGATGTTCATAAAAACACAGGGCTGCAACTGCTCCTGGGGAGTGAATGTGGGAATTATGAAGCCTGCCACAATTACTGTTTGCGGAATGAGAACGGAAAACGGTGAAACCCGTTATTTTGTTGAAAAGGCAGAGGTGCTTGATATTAAGCTCGACAGAGAGTTATTTGGAACATACGGTGTTGTGGAGATACCCGACCTTCAGAGAAAGCTCATACATATGGGCGAGGAGGGCTTCCGCCATCATGCAATAGTTACCGAGGGCGACCATACCAAGGCTATGCGTGAGGCACTTTCAAAATATCTGGGATATACCGAAATAAAGCTTTGATAAGTGAAAAATATCGGGAGGAGATAGTTATGAACAAATTGGGTATTTTCATGAATTTCCGGGAGAAAAATTGGGATGCGGATCACAAGAAATATATAAGAAAAGCGGCAGAGATAGGATTTGACGTCCTTGAATTTCAGGCACAGCCTCTGCTCGAAATGACCGATGATTATATTCGCGAGCTTAGAAAAGAAGCTGATGCCCGGGGCATAGAGCTGACATACAGTCTTGGACTTGACCGCAATTATGATGTTTCCTCTCTTGATGAGAACATTCGTCTCGGCGGCGTAAAATATCTTCAGAATATCATCCGCAAGATGGAGGTCGGCGGCGGAACTCTGCTTTCGGGCGTCAGCTATGCGGGCTGGGGTGTTCCAGAAAATATGGGCGATTCCAAAAAGCCTTATTGGGATCAGAGCGTCAAGAGCATGAAGGAGATAATGAAGGTTGCCGAGGATTGCGATGTTACATACTGCGTAGAGGCGGTAAACCGCTTTGAGACCTGCCTTATCAATACCGCAAAGGAAGCGCTTGCTTATATTGAGGAGATAGACAGCAAGAATATCGGTGTTCTTCTTGACACGTATCATATGAATATTGAGGAGGACAGTCTTGGCGACGCTATCCGTCTTGGTGCAGATAGGCTTAAGAGCTTCCATACCGGCGACAACAACCGCCGTGCTCCCGGCAGAGGTCATATCAATTGGGACGAGGTGTTTGGAGCACTTGTGGAGATAGGATATAAGGGACGTATCGTTTCAGAACCCTTCATCATGCAGGGCGGCGAGGTTGGTAGGGATATTCACGTTTACCGTGACCTTATCGAAAACCCCTGTGAGGAAACAATTGATGCCGAGGCAAGATATCTCATCGACTTTGAGAAAACAATGCTTACAAAATACGGCATGGCATGATCTGAAAGGGGTTTTTATCAATGAACGTGGCAAATTATGATTTACAGCTTGACCGTGGTTGGCATTTTTACCTTGGTGCGGCAGAACGCTTTAGGGAGCATATGCTTTATGTTTATGATGCGTCAAAAGCAGGCGGAAGACTTGGAAATAAGGATGTATTTCTGAATAAAAATATATGGACAGAGGTAAATGTTCCTCATGACTGGATGATGTCTCTTCACGTTGATCCTACTTCCATTATGGCAAACGGCTTTAAGCAGAGGGGTGAGGGCTGGTATTATGTAAAATTCGTTCTGCCCGATACAGATATCGAAAGAGCACGCCTTGTTTTTGAGGGTGTGCTTGGTGAGACTGTTGTTTATGTAAACGGAACGATCGCTGCAAGAAATTCCAGCGGATATAACCGTTTCACCTGTGAGATTGCAAGCTATCTTACACCCGGTGAAGAAAATATGATTGCTCTCCATGTGGATACAACCACCTGGGAGGCTTGGTCATATGAGGGTGCGGGACTTTACCGCCCCGTATATATCGAATTTCGTGAGAACACACTTCTTGTTACCTATGATTGCTTTGTAAGAAGCCGCAAAACAGACGGCAAATGGTCTGTTTTGGCGGATATCAGAGCAAAGGGAGAGCTTTGCGGCGCAGCTCTTTTTGCAACACTCGCAGCTCCCGGCGGAAAAATCATTTGGAGTGAGGAAAGAGCGGCAGAGAGAAGCACAGCTTTTAGCATTTCCGTAAGTGATGCAAGACTTTGGAGTCCCGAAAAACCCACGCTTTATAAATTCAACTGTCAGCTTATGAAAGAGGGCAGATTGCTTGATTCCTTCAGCACCTCTGTCGGTATGCGAAGCATTGAATGGAATAAGGATACGGGTATGCACCTCAACGGCAAAAAATATAGGGTGAAGGGTATATGCTGTCATCAGGATCATGGCGGAGTCGGTGCGGCGGTTACTCCCGAGCTTATGGAATACCGTGTTGCAAAGCTGAAAGAGATGGGTACTAACGCATATCGCTGCGCGCACCATGCAGTTCCCGATTCTCTGCTTGATGTATGTGACAGGCTTGGCATGATGGTGATGATCGAAAACCGTCATTTCTCGGTTGCGGCGGAGACAAAGGTTCAGCTTCAGTCGCTTGTTCGCCTTGCGAGAAATCATCCCTCTGTATTTTTATATAGCCTTTTCAATGAAGAGCCTTGGAAAAAGGACAGACGCAGATATCTTATGGCAAAGGAGATGCGTGAATGGGTGCCGGAGCTTGATGATACTCGCGCAGTAACCGGTGCTATGGAGGGCGGCGTTACCGAGAAGCCAAATGCGGGATATGCTGTTGATGTTGTGGGCATCAACTACCACAACAGCCAGTATGCCGAATATCATGCCTTTACGCCTGAAAAAGCACTTATAGGCACAGAAAACTGTCCCATTTATGCCACAAGAGGCGTATATAAGACAGATGAAGATGCGCAGGAATTTAACTGCTATGGCGATGCTTGGGCGCATTTTGCCCCCTCTATTGAGGAGACGATGAAGAGCGTTGAGGAGAACGATTTTGCGGCAGGCTGTTTCCCTTGGAGCGGCTTTGATTCCTACGGTGAGCCTGTCCCGTTCTCATATCCCAGCACGATGTCTCATTGGGGATATATGGACATATGCGGTTTTCCGAAGGACACCGCTTATTTGCTTGCGGCATGGTATAAGGAGAAGCTCTCGGCTCATCTTCTGCCCCATTGGAATTGAAGTGAGGGAGAGGACGTAAGAGTATGCGTATTTACCAATGCAGACAGAGCCGAGCTGTTCGTTAACGGTGCTTCTGCCGGTGAAATTGAGGTAAATGACCGCAAGGCAGAGTGGAATGTGACCTTTGCTCCCGGAAAAATCAGCGTGATCGTGCGCCGAGGCGATGAAGAGGCTACAGATGAGGTGGTTACTGCGGGCGAAAAAGCAAGAATCGAGCTTTCGGATGTTACTCCGGATTGCAAAAATCCCAAGATACGTATAATAAATGTGAGCATGGTTGATGAAAAGGGAATTGTGATTCCCGATTGTGACGATCATATTTATGTTGATATGCTCGGAACAACTGTCCTTGGAATCGCAAACGGAAATCCCAACGGAACACAGCCTAATATCGCCTATGATATAAAGCTTTTCCACGGCAGAGCGCAGATAATTGTTACTGCCGAATCAAAAGCCGTTACCGTCAGATGCAATGGGTTTGCCGGCGCGACCGTATAAAAACTTAACCCAAATAAAAAGCATCGAGGCTGAGCCGTGCGCTCAGCCTCGTCATTATTTAGCAGTTGCAGCAGGAGATAAGAAGTATTGCAATTATAATGAGCCAAATGATGTTGTTGTTGTCAAAAAGGTTGCAAAGGCAGTTATTCATAAAGAGTTCCTCCAAAAATTTTTGAGAGCTTTTGCCTCTCTGTTAGTATAATATGTCGTTCTGAAGTTTTTGTTACCGTTTTTTGTCGAAATCCTTGAAAAATGAATCGGAATGTGATAAAATATGAAGAGAAAACAGATGAGGAGGGATGCTTTATGAATAATCCAAGCAGAATTGAATCCTTTAAGGTTGATCATGACTATATTGTTCCGGGAATTTACGTTTCCCGTCATGACGGCGATATCACAACATATGATATGAGAACCAGACGCCCCAATATGGGTGACTACATGGACGATAGAACCATGCATTCGGTGGAGCATATGTTTGCAACCTTTGTCCGCTCCTCGGAAATTGGCGAAAAGGTCATATATTTCGGACCTATGGGATGCCAGACGGGCTTTTATCTTCTTGTAAGAGATGCGGATGATGTGGAAGTGCTTGATGTTGTGAAAAAGGTTCTCCTCAGAATAATAGGCCATGAGGGTGAAATGTTCGGTGCAAGCCGCAAGGAATGTGGAAATTATATGAATTTGTCTCTGGACGATGCCAAAAAGGAGTGTAAAAGCTACCTTTCTGCTCTTGAAGGGGCAAAAAATACAGATTTCAAATATCCCACGGAGGAAGTAAAATGAAAATTGGAATAATCGGTGCTATGTCCTGCGAAACAGCGGCTCTTTGCGGTATGCTTGAGGGGGCTGTCAGTGAAAAGATCAGCGGAGTTGAATATCATAGCGGAAAACTGATGGAACATGATGTTGTTATTGCCACCTGCGGTATAGGCAAGGTTTTTGCCGCAATTTGCGCACAGACGATGATACTGAAATTTTCTCCCGATATTATTATAAACACGGGTGTTGCGGGAACACTTACCGACAAGCTTTCTGTTTGCGATATTGCGCTTTCGAGCTCGGTCGTTCAGCATGATATGGATACAAGCGCAATAGGTGATCCGGTTGGGCTTATTTCCGGAATAAATATCATAAATATCCCTGCATCCGACGAGCTTTGCGCAAAGGCCCTCAGTGCTGCCGAGGCGGTGGGACTTAAGGCTGTTTCGGGGACTATTGCGTCCGGTGATGTTTTTGTTGCCGAGGAGAGCAGAAAGGCATTTATCTGCGATACATTTTCTGCCATTGCCTGTGAGATGGAGGGGGCAAGCATTGGTCATGTTTGCTATGTAAATTCTCTGCCTTTTGTGGTTTTGCGCGCCATTTCCGACGGCGGCGACGAGGATGCCGCCATGAGTTATGATAAATTTGTTACGATAGCAGCAGAAAATTCCGTAAAGCTACTCTGCGAGATGCTTAAAATTCTTTGATTTTGAATTTTGTGTTTGCGTAAACATGGACTTGTCGGGTTATCTAAAACATTTGTTTGCAGTACCTTGTCTCGCCTAATGTGCCCTCCTGCCAAGTAGACAGGCTAAAAAACAAAAGGATTTACAAATTGAACAGGTTCTTTTATCTCCCTCTGCTGCGCAGCAGGGGGGAGATTTTCGTCATGCGACGGTGGCGAAGTAATACTCGCACGGTGTCATGCAATTCAGACGCTTCTGGTAGCGGCGAGTGTTGTAAAAGTGTAAGATTTCACTACAATTCACTCTGTCGCATCCACCTCATAAAACACCTTGGGGC
>CAYPKQ010000021.1:0-19268 GCA_964411355.1 uncultured Lachnospiraceae bacterium | reverse complement strand
AGCTTATGTTATCCTCTGTTATCTGACCTGCCTCATAAAGTGCATCGCAGATCATTTCGAGAGATACACTTCTGTATTCCTCAACCTCATAATCGCAGTAAACAACATATTCGTTTCCGTCCGCATCGGCAAGCACCGCATAGCCTCGGCTGCTGATGAGTTTACCATAGTTTGTAGCATCAAAATTGGTAACTGTGCAGGCGAAAACAAGCTCATCTTCTGTTTTGCTGATATATTTGCCTACAAGAGTGCCGTTTTTCATAATGGGAACAATTTTTCCGTAAGAAACAGTCTCATAAGCTCCGCTCTCGCCCTTCGCGACGATAAATTCATCACCATTTGTCTCAAGCTTTTCGGCGGAAGCGAAGATAGCACCAACCTCAATGACCTCAAATCCGCCATTTTCAAGGGTCGGCATTGCAGTAAAGTCAACAGTGAACAACGAACGCAGTCCGTTGTAATCCACATCACGAACCTGATAGCCCTCAAAGGTCATAAAGTCTGCTGTGTTTACAAAGCCGTTTGAGCGAATGATCTCAACCGTTGTATCATTATCATCTTCAAAATAGTCAACACCTGCCGAGGGAACGAACTCAACATAAACCTTCTCAACAGTATCATCAACAATTTCAAGAAGAACAAACTTATGAGCATTTGCTTCAAGGGTGATATCTTCACTGTATATCAGCTTTCCATCCGCATCATCAACATAAATATTAAATGTTCCGCTTCCGCTGATATTACCGTTATTCTTAACTGTTGCATTTATATAATGGTAATTTCCTATAACATTATGTTCAGCCAATGCTTCAAAATCAAAATAGAAGATGTCAGCCTTTTCTGTTGCAGTGACGCCATTCTCATCTGTAACAACAACGTCAAGAGATGTTTCGCCGCTCAGTGTATATGCTAATTCCACCTCGGTGGAAGCACCGGGGGCAAGCTCAATTGAATAATCCTGTACAAATGAACCTGCGGAAACAGAAAATCCGCTTGCCTTTGCCATGCCTTTGTTTGCAACGGTGACCTTCAATGTTACGGAATCATCACCGAAAAGATCCTCATGGTCATAATCAATGTTTTCAATGGAGAGCACAACCTTGGGAGCGAGGATTTTTGAATAAAGCTCACTCGATGTCTCCATGCCCTCGTCCGTAAATGTTACATTTGTCTTGCGGTAAACCGAGAGAATACCGCCCTCCTCAGTCATCGCCGCAAAGCTGTCAACATATCCTTCCGTGGTGGTGAGTCTT
The DNA here is from genome assembly GCA_964411355.1 of uncultured Lachnospiraceae bacterium. Classification (GTDB taxonomy): domain Bacteria; phylum Bacillota; class Clostridia; order Oscillospirales; family CAG-272; genus SIG710. The sequence continues at coordinate 18,015 of CAYPKQ010000021.1, read as the reverse complement.
ACGGGATTTGACCATTCAGTACCGTCATTTATAATAGCATAGATATCACAGCCGCCGTTTTCTCCTTCCGTATTGTAAACACGGTAAAGGATATGCTTTTTGCCTTCAAATGTTACGATCTCAAAATCGGAAGAGCTGTTCACTGTAAGAGCATCTGAAATCAGTTCTGCTTCTCCTTCATATGTATCAATCGAATAAATGGAGCTATCAGCATACAGGTAAAGAACATTTTCATCAAAATAAACATTTTCATATCCAGCATCGTCATACGAAGAGACTTCGCCATCCGCACTGTAGATGGTAAGAACTTTGTCCTCTATGGTATTGAAATCGCTGTCGCTGTCATGTATTACGGCAATGCAAAGCTCATCTTCAAGAGTGCCGATATCGAGAGAAACGACAGCGGGAACGCTCTCCGCAAAAGCCTCGGGAGCAGACCACGCACCGTTTTCATATCTGCTCATGAAAATGGTGTTGTTTGCGCTCATTCCGAAAATGTTGTTGTCGGAATTGTTTATCCAAACGAGTGTGGGAATGCCGTTTACAACGGAAATCTGAGCGTTCATATCAGCAGTATTGTTGCTTGTGATAATGGTAGGCTCGCCGAACTTGCCGCTTTCCTTATCGAATTTTGAAACAACGATTTCAAGAGTCTCTGCCATAGAATTCATATCATCCGCGCTTGTTATTGCCCTGTTCGCCTGCACATAAGCAATCCAGATGTCGTTTCCGTCGGAATAAAGCTCGAAATCCGCATCGGAAAGCATAGAATCGCCAACAAATTCAGGCTCGACCCAGCCGTTTTCGGAATATACGGAATAAACGAGCTGGCTGTAGTTGTATTCATCATCACCCTCGTCGGAAATGTAAGCCATAACAGTCACGTCATCCGTGCTTGCGATCTGCGGGTCTGCCCCGCTGTCAACATGATTTGTCAAAAGTCCGTCCGACGTTTCATTCCATATAGTAACCGCCGACATAAATTCCTTTGCGGAGATCACATAATAATCGGGGTCATAATAATCAAGCTGACTTCGCATCTCGTAGGTTGATGCGTCTTTGTCATATACGGTAAGCTCGCCGCTTAACAACGGAAAATCTGCTTTCAAACACAAAACTTTGCCATAAAAACCAAACTCACCATTGATTTTCCAAGTATCTACCATAAATTTAGGTAAAACATTCAAATCCAAAGTTGTTCCCAATTTTCCGTAAACGCCGGCTGAAATTAGTTCACAACCCAAACCTGCTCTTCCGGTTATTTCACCATTTATTGTTAAATCAAGAGCCGGTAAAACTACTTGTAGTTTTTCAACATCAAAACCCGTGATTTTTATTTTTGCTTCACCTGAAAGTTCTATTTCAACTTCAAGATTAACGGGCACACTAAAAGCAATAACGGTTGATTGAAAAGTTTTCGAACACGAACCCACAAGATAAATATTGTGAGTAATATCTTTCCCTCCGTAATTACCGATCTTCATAACCACATAACCACAAAGTCTAAATTCAAAGTCTGTAGGATTCTTTTGACCACGTTCTTTTAACCAGTACTGTAACTTTTTTTCTATTTCATCTATCTTTTTCCCTTTTACCTCATGATTATACCCAATTTTACATGTATCGTTAGTCAATTCAAAATCAACTTCCATAATTGGATCATCATCAATTGTCAATTTCATACCATTTAAAAACTGTACATCAACAGGCGTAATTGTAGTTTCGTTAAAGTCCAAAAACCAAGTGGGCACAAAACCAAACGAAATAATATTTATATTTAGCTCCTTGCAAAAAGACCGTCCGTCCTCGGTAAAGGCATAAGCAACTATGGTTGAACCTTCTTCAAATTCGCTGTTTTTAACGCTGAAATTACCTGTTGTGCTTTCATCGAGCAGTGTGCGCCCTTGCTTTAATTGGTATTTGACAACCTTGCTGTTTGCAGAGGAAGTAACAGAAATTTTAGCATATAGGTCAGCCTTGTTGTTTATTTGCGCATAAGATGTTGAAATATCCACATCATTACAGGTCTTTGGAATTATACATTCGACACCAAGCGGGTCTAATTTTATTACCGACGATACTTTATTATCGCTTATGGTGAAATTATCAACAGAATAACCATTATATCCCGTTGCGGTTATTGAAAGCGGCACTGTTCCAGGTTTGAGATTAGTAAAATCGGCGGTACCATTAATACCTGTCGTAACCGTGCTTCCGTCTAATGTAACTTTCGCACTGCTTATGCTCTTTCCTGTTTGGCTGTTCTTTAAAATTATGGTGTGTGCTACTCTTACAGAAGTTTCTGAAGCGTTGCCACCAGATATTTCAAGCGAACCAACATCTTTATCAATATACCCTGTGTTTGTTCCTCCATAATATTTTACATATGGCGCTAAAGAAGAATCTTTCAAACAATACTTTTCAGCATAACTACCCTTTACAACATATATTGCTGTTAAATTATCACAGGCATAGAAAACATCCTCGCCAATACTCGTAACACTTTGGGGTATGGTTACACTTTTAAGACTGCTACAGTCAAAGAACGCTCTCATATCAATACTTGTAACGCTGTCAGGTATGGTTACACTTGCAAGATTACTACAATTATAAAACGCATAAGTGCCAATGCTTATAACACTATCAGGTATGATTACACTTGTAAGATTACTGCAGTTATAAAACACACCAACATCAATACTCGTTACACTATTTGGGATAGTTATACTAGCAAGACTATAACAGTCAGTGAATGCATACCAATCAAGACCCGTTATACCGTCTGGGAGAGTTACACTGGTAAGACTACTGCAATACGCAAACATAGTACTACAGCTATTAATCGTAACGCTATTTGGAATAGTTATTTTTGCAAGGCTACTACATAAATAGAATGCACCGCTGCCAATATTCGTCACACTATAGGGTATGGTTACACTTTTAAGACAACTGCAACCCCAGAACGCATCTTCACCAATACTCGTAACGCTATTAGGGATAGTTACACTTGTAAGAATGCTACAGTATACAAACGCCGCCTCTCCAATACTTATTACACTATCGGGAATTATTATACTATTAATGTTTCTACAGTAAGAGAAAGCCCAATCACCAATACTCGTCACACTATAATCTGCAATTATTGACGGAATTACAACGTTTCCACCTGTTCCGACATACCCTATTATAGTTACAGAAGCCCCATCTTCATTGATACTGTATCTAAAATCACTTTCGGGGGAGGCTATAGGTTCTTCATTAAGGTAAATTATTGTGTATCCTGCATTGGTGAAATAACTGTTCGCAATACTATTTCTATAAAGAAATAATGTTTTCAAATTGTAACAATCAGAGAACACATACGAACCAATACTCTCTACACTTTTGGGAATTTTTATACCCTCAAGACTTTGGCAGTATTGGAATGCATGGTTACCTATTCTAATAAGGTTATCGGAAATGGTTACACTTGTAATATTGAAACAACCATAGAACGCATAATCACCAATAATCGTCACACCATCAGAAATTTTTACGGTTTTAACATAACTACTATTTGAATACCACGGAGCTTTTGCGACATTATAATTACTTATCGCCCCAGTACCTGTGATTTCAAGCAATCCAGTTATGGTATTAAGTTTATAGGTAACATTACTACCATCTGTGCCGCAATTACCGGTATAAATCTCGGCAAATGCGCTAATGGCAAGCAATGCTGTAAACATTACAACAGTTGCCATCAAGAAAAATAATTTTGTACTTTTTTTCATTTTGTTTCGCTCCTTTTATTGACTATTGTCAAAAAGTGTACCTTTTGATAATAGTCGATATAAAGAGTACAGATGAACAGATTTTATATATTTGTTAACAAAATTTGCAAAAATCGCTTGACAAATATAGATTTTTATGGTATTATTACTGTCAAATAATGACTGTCAAAAGGTACACCTTATGGCAGTCATTATTTTTAACTAAAATATACCCCGTAAAATGGACACATACATGAAGCAAAAAAGCGTGCTTTGTTTAAACTTTGAACAATAAAAAGCCTCTCACTTCGGGAGAGGTGGCACGCGTAGCGTGACGGAGAGGGCTTGTAAATTAACACATATTGCCCTCTCAGTCGCTTATGGCGACAGCTCTCCCATAGGGCGAGCCTCTTATATATATCCGCAAACGGTAATTTATCTGCCTTCCCTTGCCGAGGTGATCCCTGCAAGGGAAGGCTCACGTTCGTCCTCATGCGCCGTTAAATTACTGTTTATCGAGAAATGAATTTATCCGTTAATTAATCAAGCAAAACAATAATATGTGAAACTGTTTCCCGAAACTGCAAAAAATTCTTGCTTTAGAGCAATTTATATGGTAAAATAATGGTTGAAATTAAAATTACGAGGTAAAAATGAAGCTACCGATAGATTTTGAAAAGAGAATGAAGGAGCTGCTCCGTGATGATTTCCCGGCATTTCTCGCCGCAATGGACACGGAAAATGTCCGTTCGCTCCGAGTGAACACTTTGAAATACAGCGCAGAGGTGCTTGAGGCGGAGGAGAATATACACCTTTGCGAAAAGCTTTCCTTTTGCGATGAGGGATACATTTTTGATAACGAGCGCATAGGATCGCATCCGCTTCATCACAGCGGTGCAATATACATTCAAGAGCCTGCGGCAATGGCGGCGGTGGCGGCGGTAGATATAAAACCGGGAATGAAAATTCTTGATCTTTGCGCCGCGCCCGGCGGAAAATCAACGCAAGCCGCAGCGCATCTCCTTGGCGAGGGAGTAATAGTTTCAAACGAGATCGACCGCAAAAGATGCAAGATCCTTGCCCAAAACATCGAAAGGCTCGGAATACGCAACGCAGTGATAACAAATGCCGATTCTGCCGAGATCGGCAATACATATAACAGAGAATTTGACCTGGTCATAGTAGATGCCCCCTGCTCGGGCGAGGGAATGATGCGCAAAAATCCCCTTGCTGTAAGCGAATGGAGCATAGAAAACATCAAAATGTGCGCAGAGCGCCAAAGGGAAATACTTAAAAATATCGTCGGCACGGTAAAGGGCGGCGGTATGCTCCTTTATTCAACATGCACCTTTGCGCCGGAGGAAAACGAAATGCAGATCGCTGATTTCCTTTCCGAAAATCCCGATTTTCACCTTGTCCCCGTAAAAGATGCCGTTAAAGAAGTAACGGCAGACGGGCTTTTGCAATATGGCGAGGATATGAAGCTTTGCCGCCGTTTTTACCCCCATGTTTCAAGGGGCGAAGGGCAGTTTATTGCGCTTTTGCAGAGGGATGAAACCGACGAAGTACCCAAAAAAGCGGATAAAAAGAAGGATAAAGATAAAAATGAAGCAAAAACAAAGCCCGACCCCAATTTGCCCATCGTGAAGGATTTTTTAAAGGATGTGCTGACAGAGGAAGGCTTTGCGGAGATTGAAAAATACGAGCTTGTTCTCTTCGAGGACGAAAATTACTATCTTGCGCCCAAGATCGCCATGCCGCATCACGTAAAATGCCCCGGTGTTGCAGTTGGCAATGTTCAAAAGGGCAGGATCATTCCCCATCATAATTTTTTCACCGCCTACGGAGATCTCTTTAAGCGGAAAATCATCCTCCGAGACGACGACGAAAGGGTCGAAAAATATCTACACGGTGAAAGCATAAAAACCGATACAGAAAACGGCTTTGCCGCAGTTCTTTACCGCACAGCAAGCATGGGCGGTGCAAAGGTGACCTCAGGCGAGGCAAAAAATTATTACCCCAAGGGACTGAGAAAATAATTGCTCTACATACAAAATTAGGGAGCGACGCAGCCGTTGCTCCCTTTGTCAGTTACGAAAAAGTTGCCTTTTTTCTGAAGATTGCATAAAGCTTTGATACATCCGAATAATTGAATTTTCCATCACCGTTTATATCGGTATCAACATCTTCCGGAGCGGAGGATTTCTTACGGAAAATCGCATAAAGCTTGGATACATCCGAATAATTGAATATTCCGTCGCCGTTTATGTCGCCCGGAATCAATTTTGTTATGTTGATCGCAGCGTAATTATATTCAACGCTTGCAATATCACCGGCATTATTGGTTATCATTGTGTCAGCATCTAAAGATAGAGTTGTTTCACCGAGTGTCGCATCCATCGCAACCGAAACATATGCTGTTGCTATCTTGTCCTTTTCGGAGTTCGTCATTCCCAGACCGCCAATAATGGAAATCAGCCAAGCATCTCCAAAATCGTCAACATTAACGCCTGATTCTCCCTCGATCTTATAAATACTCAATCCCGATATCTGCTTTGGAACAACAATTGCATATCCATCATATGTTCCCGCAAGTGAAATATCAAAAGTAAATTCCGATCCCAAAACTGCACTCTCCGGTGCTTCTGTATAAAGCAACACATCAGCAGATGTATCCGGAAATTCGGGTGACTTTACAGTCACAGAACCGCTTGTAACTTCAAAGAGAAGGTTTTCTTTATGTTCATTTGTACCATCTGTTACACTACCCGAAACAGAATACTCACCATTCGGAGCATCCTCCAAAACGTCGAATTTCAATACAAAAAACTCACCTATATCTTCGTAATCTTTACCCCCGTAATAAAGAACTACCACTATGACCTTTCCGGGAGTGTTATCGTTTGGGAAAAAATCAAATAATGGATCTTTGCACGTTAGACAATCAAACTTCAATTTTGTATTGTCATAGTAAAATTCCAATACCAGAGCTGCAAACCCTGGATTTTCAGTTATACGCACAGAAACATCTGCTATTTCTCCACACGTGCCGGTAACATTCGCAATTTCAAGTTTGACAACATCAATAGTTGGAGTATTTACTGTAATAGCACAAGTCGCTTTCTTACTTCCATCTGCTGTAATGACAGTAATCGTTGCTGTACCGGCTGATTTTGCAGTTACAACACCATTTGAAACTGTTGCAACGCTTGTATCGGAAGATGTCCATGTTACATTCTTGTTTGTTGCATTTGAAGGTGCAACAGTTGCAGTAAGTGTAAGGCTTTCACCCTCCGTCATGGTAGCGGTTGTTTTGTCAAGGGTTACTCCTGCTACAGAAACAGCATCCAACTTCCAAACAGCATAAAGTGTTGTATCAGCATTGGTAGTAAAACTTGCGCCGGGAGCATATGCCACTGAACCGTTTTTACTTGTTGCCCAGCCCATGAAGGTATAACCTTCTTTCGTCGGAATCTCGTTGTTCAGCGCAAGAGCAACATCATGAATTTTTGTCTGTGAGGCAGGAGCATTACTCCCACCGTTTGCATCGTAATTAACCGTATACGTTTTTTCGGGTTTAATAGTAATTTTTCCATTCACAAATTCGATTCCAATCGTTTGTTCGTTGATATTATATGCTTCCCCATTAGTCAAGGTAATAGCATATATGCCCGATTGACAATTTGGATTTATAGCAAATTCCAGAGTAACAAGCAAACCATTTTTTGTTATATCATCGGTTGCAGTAAAAGCAGAAAAAACATATGGATTTTTACTAATATCTCCGGCTGTTACATCTGAATTGCTAAATACTTCTCCACTAACAATAACCGATGTCAAATCCAAATTTTCAGCATCATAACCGATATCGAAACCAAGAATTGCTATACCGGGATTATTACTTACATCAATCGTTATACTTGCTTTTGTTGTGCCTTTCTCTATTTCAATGCTTGAACCTGATATACATATATTAGATGTGGCAGATATAAGCATTTGTGATATCGCAGAAATCATTAATGTTATAGTAAAAAATATTAATGTTTTAACTAAACTTCTTTTCATCGTAGTGTGCCTTCCTTATAACAACTTATACTAATTCTACATCCCAGCCTGCTAATTTTTTCGCAAGGCGAAGCAAATCAAGTCTATTTACAATTCCGTCTCCTGTAACATCAGCAGCGAGAACATCAATTTCAACATCCCAACCTGCTAACTTCTTTGCAAGACGAAGCAAGTCAAGTCTGTTTACATTTCCATCTCCGGTTATGTCTCCCGGAATTGTGTTTATAATCGAAATGCTTCCATTTGATATATCAAATGAAACCATTTGTTCATTGATATTGTAAGCTTCAACATTCTTAATTGTTACCGGATAGTTACCTTCAGGACAATTATCTTTGATAATGAATGACAGTGTAACAACATTACCATTTGCGGTAGTATTTGTCGTTTTTAGTGCTGAGACAGTATATGGATTTTTAGTAATATCACCGGCTGTAATTTCCGAACTTTCAAAAACGCCATTTGCGCTTACTGAGTCAAGTGTCATTGCGTTGCTATCATAATACACATCAAATCCAAACACAGCTATTCCGGGATTATTATCGATATTTATTGATATTTCAACAGCTTTTCCCGCTTTACCATTTGCTTTTGATACTGCGATAATTGGAAGTTTTTCATTAGCATTTTTGACAACTGTAACTGTACATGTCGTAGTTTTGCCACCATCTGCTGTTGTGACAGTAATCGTCGCAGTTCCTGCCGCCTTTGCAGTTACAACACCGTTTGAAACTGTCGCAACGCTTGTGTTACTTGAAGTCCAAGTTACATTCTTGTTTGTTGCGTTTGTGGGGGTAACTGTTGCAGTAAGCGTCAATGTTTCGCCAACTGTAAGATTTGCAGAAGTCTTATCAAGTGTTACTCCTGTTACTGACACTGTGGAAGCATTTACCGTAATATTACAAGTTGCCTTTTTGCTTCCATCGACGGTTGTAACAGTAATTGTAGCTGTTCCGGCAGATTTAGCGGTTACAACTCCGCTTGCAGAAACGGTTGCAACACTTGTGTTGTTTGACGACCAACTTACATTCTTGTTTGTTGCGTTTGTAGGGGCAACTGTTGCGGTAAGCGTCAATGTGTTGCCGACTGTAAGGCTCTCAGATGTTTTATTAAGAGTTACTCCGGTTACAGCTACTGTTGCAGCTTTTACTGTAACTGTACAGCTTGCGCTTATAGTCGGATTCGAATTTGATTCCGCCCAGACAACAGTAGTTCCTGCAGCTTTTGCTGTGATCTTTCCGGATGAGCTTATTGTCGCAACTGCTTCATTCGATGAATACCAAGATACTGTTTTATCTGTAGCATTAGTAGGCGATACGGTTGCGGTTAATGTCAATGTTTCGCCAACTGTAAGATTTGCAGAAGTCTTATCAAGTGTTACTCCTGTTACCGAAACTGTGGAAGCATTTACTGTAATGGTACAAGTTGCGGTCTTGCTTCCATCGACGGTTGTAACAGTAATTGTAGCTGTTCCGGCAGACTTTGCGGTTACAACGCCATTTGCAACAGTTGCAACGCTTGTGTTACTTGAAGTCCATGTTACGTTTTTGTTTGTTGCATTTGTGGGGGCGACTGTTGCAGTAAGCGTCAATGTGTTGCCGACTGTAAGGCTCTCAGATGTTTTATTTAGACTTACACTTGTTATAGGAATGGTTGTTGGCGTAGAATCTGTTTTTTTCACGTATTGCCAAACTTGACAAGGAGTATAATTAACATTATAGTGATCGGTTGACCAACTTCCGGCTTTTGTTTTTGCCTCAATTCTAACCTGCCCATCAACAACTTTTAATTTGATTCTTTCTAAATTACCCGTATTGTTTCCGGGATTAAGAACATAAAAAACATTATCTTCATCCGCACTATGTCCTACAATAAGTAATGTATGCATGCTTTTGCCATTATTGTAGTAGTTGGTATAAAATACGATAGGGGAATATTTACCCTCAGTATCGTTTGCGTATCGATTATACATATCAACAAAATTATCAAGAGTCATTTCATTGTCACAGAATTTTAGATTTTCAACACTGCATTGATTGCTGTTTGCATAATTACTATATGGCGATATATAACACGAATTAAAGACATCACTACAGCCACATGAAGATGAACTTTCATAAGAACCTATAGTGTCACCTATATATTTGGGCAAAGCCTTTATGTTTAAATATGAAAATGCAGAGCTTGTACTTGCCCTAGTGCATTTACCTGTTCCACCATCAGTTCCCCAAATTGTCGAATCATACAAATCACTTGATGAATACTGCTGCTGAACATAGACGATTGTGTTTTTATCAGTCCATGCTGTTGAAGATTCGGATGCATTTTTTGATATTTGAGGAATATTGGGGTAATCTTTTGCACTATTTATTGCTCCAAAACCTTCACCACTTCCACTTGAATTTCCACCAGTCAAAGTAAAATAAAGTTTAAAAACTCCATTAGCAAAAGGACTCTGTGCCCAATAGTCATTTGAAGTGGATGAGTTGGAAGCATAAATGTATATTGCGTAATCGCCCGCAGGTACATCACTTATATCAAGCGATATCATATTCAAACTAGTACTTTCATCAAGTTTGACCGTAAGATCAGACATTGGACGAAGCTGTGCTGTGAGCTTCCTTATATTGCTACCGATAACATCAATTTCCATCACTTCTTGCGGCAATGTGAAAGAACCTATAGTTGCTCCGTTACTAAAGGTTGTCCCTGCTCTTTTTAATGTGATTGTCGGTGCGGATTCGCCGCATTTTGCTTGCGTAACAGTTACATATTTCTTTTGCGAGCCTGATGTTATCGTAACTTCTGCACTTCTTGCCGATGCAGAATAGTTTGCTCTCTTGGGCAAAAAAGTAAGCGTTCCACCGGATTTGTTGTATGTGAGCCATTCATAGTCATATCCACTAACCGCCGAAGACGAAACATCATAATCTATACTCACAGAATAGCTACCACTATAAGTTACATTTACAGATGCTTCATTTCCCGATCCCCATGCCAAGGAAACAGAAGTCTTATCTACAGAAAGAGAACCGGTTTCTTCATCAGTCCAAAATGTTTTATAAGTTGTATACTCTTCACCGACACCATTTTCTGCATAGGCTCTGAAATAATATTTTGTATCAGGCTCAAGCCATGTGACGGTTAAAGATTTATCTCCTTTTGATGTTGCGCTATATGAGCCGTAATCATCAAAGCTGTATTTGGTCATCTTGCTTATTGATGAGCTTGTTCCGATATAAAAACCGCTATCAATGATGGCACTACCAAAATCCTTACTGATATTCATTGAGAGCGTTGCACCGTTTTCGGTAATACCGCTTGCTGCATATACAGTTACTTCCGGCACTTCTGATACAGTTATCCAAATTATTTTGGATGCAAGATTTGTTTGAGCAACGTCATCATTTTCAGATGCCATAGCACCCACAAATATTTTCAAAAGTGTGTTAACCGGAATATCGTCTTCATAGTCCGAAAGATCAAAGCTTCTTGATGTAGTCCATTCGTTAGAAACAATTTTTTGTTGGGTATTGTTATTCAATACAGAAACTCTATATCCCGCTGCCCCACTTACAGCATTCCATTTTATAGTTGGCAAGTTGGATTGCGAAACAAATGTATTGCTTTGGGGCTGAGTTATTGTGAGATCAGCTGCATCAACAACAACCGCAAACGCCAATGTGCACATGATAATGCACATTATCAAAAAAAATTTCGTAAGTCTTTTCATGATTTTTTCTCCTTAAACAACGATGTTTTAGTAATTTTTTTACTAATCAATGCTGATTATAGCATATTTTTGAATAAATGTCAATACTTTTAGTAAAAAATGTTATAATAGATTAGGTAAAAAAATTTGAGGAGAATATTATGCAGATAGGGCAGAAATTACGGAATGCAAGAGAGAATTTGGAGCTTTCGCAAGAGCAGGTTGCTTCGCTCATACCCATGAATCAATCCAGCTACTCAAAAATCGAGCGGGATGTTCAAGAACCCAGTCTCGATCAGCTCCGTCAGCTATGCCTTATCCTCAAAATCAGCCCCGAATTTCTCCTTAATCTTGAAGAGGCATATTTTTCAAGTGAAAAAGACCTGCAGTTCGCCCTCGCTGTCAAAAAAGCCTTCAGAGAAATATATAATAAATAAGTCGAACAAAAAGCTCGACTAAAAAAAACGGCTGAAACAATTGCTTTACGAAAAGCAATTGTTTCAGCCGTTTCAATTAAATCAGTCCTTTATTGCAATGAGCTCATTTGCATATGGAAGACTCATTATCCAGTCGCAGAGGGTATGCCATTCCGCAAGCTTATGAGTGCGGCGAGCATAATAAATGCCTATTAGATTTTCATAATTGAGAGTTACGGTCCTCATCTGATTAAAAGAGGAGGGAAGCAGCTGAATCATATTATGCCAATGGCTTTTCTCTTCCTTGTTCTCTACAAATTTCAGCCTTTCGCCCTCAAGAAATTCAATGAGCGAATCAAGCGCAGAGAGGGCGTCTTCTGTCATTCTGTCGTGGCTGAAATCATCGCGGCAGAAAGGCTTTGTATGTATTTTGTGCATGGTTGAGCAGGAATTGGCAACAGTTCCGACCTTATAGGTGTCAAATTCCTTCCACCAATAAAGGGGTGCTGTGATATCTACCGAAACGAATATCTGGCGCAGGAATTTTCTATGGTCGCTTCCCGCCTTTGCAAGCCTTTTTGCAAGGTCGATATCGTTTTCACCAAAGAGGAAATTCCCCTCTTCATCATAAACGCTGTCCATTTTAGCCCAGCTGTTCATGGGATTTCTTGCCCCTCTGATGGCGTTTTCAAAATTCATTACCGATGTTCTTTCAACCTTCAGCATCTTAATCTAAACCCTCCAAAATCTTTTTGAGCTGTTCTTTTGTTCATTATATCATACATCTTTCTAAAAATCAATACATAAAACAATAATTTAGCAAACAGGCGATAACGAATTTTTGTAGGGGACGGCGACCACGACGTCCCCTACAAAACACATCTTCAACAGTTCGCTAAATTACTGTTTATCGGTATATTTCATCATAAAAATGAAATCCGGCTCTCTGAGGCAGGAAAAATAATTTGCTGTGAAAACAAAGCCGGGACAAAAGCTTTCCGGGAAAAGCAATTGCCCCGGCGAATTTATCATATATTGCTGAAAATCCTAACCGCATTTTTAACCCTGCTTTATTGCCTTGGTCTTCCATTTTCCTCTGAGGTAGAAGAAAAGGGTAAGAAAAGCACCGAGAACCCATGAGCAGAGAAGGGATATCTGAATACATTCCTGTATACCATATGGAAGATCCGGTGTTCTTGTGAGATAAGAAATTCCGTATGCAACGGGAACACGGACGACAACGGTCGTGATGAGGGATATCCACATGGGAGTCATGGTATCTCCCGCTCCTCTCATAATGCCCGAAAGGCTTTGGGTCACAGCCATTGCGATATATCCCGCTGCGAGAATGAACATAAGTCGGTAGCTAAGCTCAACGAGCTCCTTTGTGTCGGTGAAAAGCCACATCAGCTTGTCTCCGAAAAGGAGGATAAGCGCTGTGACTGCCGCAGAGCAGCCAACTGCCATAAGCGTTCCCTGCTTTGCCCCCTTTGTAACTCTATCGTAAAGTCCTGCGCCGACATTTTGACCCGCATAGGTCGTAAGTGCCGTTCCAAAGGAGAAATTGGGCATCATTGCAAAGCCGTCAACTCTCATGATTACTATATTTGCCGCAATAAACTGCTCTCCGAAGCAGTTGGTCAGCGACTGAACGATTATCATGGCAGACGAGAAGATAGCCTGAGTGAGTCCGGCGGGAAGTCCGAGGCGAACGATGGTCTTGACATAATGAGCGCACGGGCGGAGATATTTAAGCTTGAAATCGAAATGTTCCGTCATTCTTGAAAGCTTTATAAAGCAAAGGATAGACGAAATAATCTGCGAAATGATGGTCGCCAGAGCGGCTCCGGCAACACCCATATGGAGGCTCGTTACGAAATAAACGTCGAGCACGGTATTTATAACTGCTGCCACAAGAAGATAGATGAGGGCTGAAACCGAATCGCCCATTCCTCTGATAATTCCGCTTAAAATGTTATAATAAGCCATGCCCGCAACTCCGAGAATTGAGATGATAAGATAGTCTGTGCAAGCATCCAAAATGGTATAATCGGTATAACCATCAATTAGAGTTTCCGGGGTATTCAGCATAACAAGAAGCGGTCTTACAAAGGGAGTGGCAACGAGCATGAGAAAAATGCTGCTGAGCAAGGTTACAGTTATGCAGTTTCCGATGGTCCGGGAGAGCGCCTCTCTGTTTTTTGCCCCGAAATATTGGGAAACCATAACGCTTGCGCCCGCCGAAATGCCGATGAACAGAACGAGAAGGAGATTTGTTACCGGAATGGCAATACCAACTGCTGCGAGAGCGTTATCTCCTATAAATTTTCCAACTATGATACTGTCAACGGTGCTGTAAAGCTGCTGTGCTATGTTGCCTATTAGCATTGGAATGGTAAAGATGAGAATACTCTTCCACGGAGTACCCAGGGTCATGTCCGTTGGTGCGAACATTTTTTTCAGTGAAAAGGATCTTGACATTTTTTACCTCATTTTAACCTCTTACAATAAAATACGGGGGATATTATACCATATTTTTCTTTTTTTTGCAATAGATGAAGGCGAGTTTTTTAAAAAATGCATAAAAATTCAAAAAAACTCTTGACAAAAGCCCAAGAGGGTGATATAATGTTTACGTAGCACTTTAGCAAGCTAAAGTTCTAAAAGGCAATGATCGAAAAGAAGTACGCCCCGCGAAAGTCTGAAGAGAGCTGTCGGCTGATGCGAGACAGTGGCAAGTAGGGAGCGGAAATACATTTCGGGAGCTGCGCACCGAAATCGGGGTGCTATCCGGGGGAATGCAGGGAGATCTGCATGTTACTTACGGTGCATTTTGAGTGTAGGCTGCGACGGAAGCCGCCGTCATAGGCAGGACACGTGATAGGGTGCCCATAGAGGTCGTCGCCGCAAGGCGCAGACGAAGCAGAGTGGTAACGCGGCATTGTCGTCTCTGTATCGCAGGATACGGGGGCATTTTTGTTTTCGTACCGCAAAAATTGAATACCTCCGGAAAGCTCCGGTCGTAATAAAGTAACAACTTCTAAGGAGAAAAAATCATGAAAAACTCAAGAAAAGTACTTTCCATCATTATGGCGGCTCTCATGCTCGTCAGCACATTCGCATTTGCCTCCTGCGGAAAAGAAGCAGGCGATAGCACAGACGGTGCTTATAAGCTTCCCATCGTTTGCGGCGAAACAGGTATGAATGATGTTTGCGGCGTTGCAACATACGGCGTAAACTACTATAACCTCGGTGTTGCTGCAGGCGACATGGCTGCAGAAATCCTTCTTAACGGTGCAGATGTATCCGCTATGCCCGTTCAGCTCGATCCCGCTCCCGCTCTTTCTGTTAACACAAAGGTTGCCGGAGAGATCGGCTTCACAGTTCCCGAGGAGATTGCTTCTCAGGCAGGCGCAGGCGATACTACCATCGCTGTAACTCCCGTGGCAGAGGCTATTGTTGCCGAAGGCGGCGATTTTACAGTCGGTATTCTCCAGCTCGTTCAGCATGTTGCTCTTGACCAGTCAAATAAGGGCTTCCAGGATCAGCTTTCCGTTCGTATGAGCGAGGCAGGCAAGACTGTTACCATTCTTGATCAGAATGCTGCAGGCGACCAGTCCAATAACGTAACTATTTCCAATTCCTTCGTGGCTCAGGGCGTTGACCTTATCTACACCATCGCAACATCTTCCGCTCAGGCAGCGGCTGCAGCAACAGAGGAGTCAGAGACCCCCGTTCTCTTCTGCGCAGTAACAGATCCCGTTTCTGCAGGTCTCGTTGAATCTATGGAAGTTCCCGGCGGCAATGTTTCCGGTGTTTCCGATATCAACCCTGTTGCAGATCAGATCGACCTTATCGCTGAGCTCCTCGGAAAAGAGGATGTAAAGATAGGTCTCCTCTTCACATCTGCTGAGACAAACTCTGTTTTCCAGATTAATCTTGCCAAGGCTGAATGTGAAGCAAAGGGCTATGAGTTCGTTGAAAAGGGCATTGGCGATATCAATGATATTGAGGCCGCTTTCACAGCACTTGCAGCTGAGGGTGTTGATGCTATCTACATTCCTACAGATAACACTCTTGCAAACGGTGCAGCAAATATTCATTCCATCAATATCGGTGGCTAAAATATTATTTAAAAGGTAATTTATAATGTTTGGAACAATCACAGCCGGCGTAAGTCAGGGCTTTATCTGGGCAGTGCTGGCACTGGGAGTTTATATCTCTTTCAGATTGCTTGATTTTGCAGATCTTAGCTGCGAGGGCAGCGTTACCCTCGGTGCTTCTCTTGCCGCAATGCTCATCTGGAAGGGCGTTAACCCATTTCTCGCTTCTCTTATCGCCTTTCTCGGCGGCTGCATAGCGGGAAGCGTTACCGGCGTCCTCACAACCAAGCTGAAGATCCCGCCGATCCTTTCGGGAATCCTTACCATGATATCCCTTTATTCTATCAATATTCATATAATGAGCCTGGCAACGGGGACTTCGGGTACTGCAAACCTCTCACTGCTCACTTTCAAGAAAGAAACCATTTACGGTATGCTTCGTGAGCTGACGGGGCTTGAAAAGAATTACGTTACGCTCATCTGCGGTGCGGTTTTTGCCGCAGTAATTATCATGATTCTTTATTGGTTCTTCGGAACAGCGCTTGGATGTACTATACGTGCCACAGGCTCAAATGAAAAGATGTGCCGAGCACAGGGGATAAATACAGATACCGCAAAAATACTCGGTCTTGCCATTTCAAACGGCATGATTGCGCTTTCCGGCTCACTTCTCTGCCAGAATCAGAATTTCTCCGATGTAAATATGGGTGTTGGTGCTATCGTTATCGGTCTTGCATCCATCATTATCGGTGAAACGATATTTATGAAGGTAAAGAATTTTGCTCTTCGTCTTCTCGGTATCGTTGTTGGCTCGGTGATCTACCGCGTGGTGGTTTCTATCGTTATCTTCTCCGGAATGCCCTCAACAGACCTTAAGCTCATGACTGCCGTTATAGTTATGGTTGCTCTGAGCCTTCCCATTGTCAAAAATGCATTCTATGCTTCCTCAAAAAAGCGCAAGCTGCTGGCGGAGAATGACGAGGATGATGGTGAAAAGGAAAAGGAGAAGGAGGTGGCAGAAAATGTCTGATAGCGCAATAATGCTAAAGCTTAAGAATGTCACAAAAACCTTCAATCCCGGTACTGTAAACGAAAAGGTTGCAATGAACCGCCTTTCTCTTGATGTTAAAAAGGGTGATTTTATTACCGTTATCGGAGGAAACGGTGCGGGTAAATCAACTCTTATGAATGCTGTTACAGGCGTTTTTGGTGTTGACAGCGGAAAGATAGTTCTCGACGGTGCGGACATAACCCATTTTGCCGAGCATAAGAGAGCGAAATTTTTCGGAAGAGTTTTCCAGGACCCTATGATGGGAACTGTTCCCGATATGGAGATTCAGGAAAATCTCGCATTAGCCTACAGACGCGGCAAGCCCCATGGACTTGCTTGGGGTATCAACGCAAAGGAAAAAGTTCTTTACCGTGAGCAGCTTTCAAGGCTCGGTCTCGGACTTGAGAACAGAATGAGTGCAAAGGTCGGTCTGCTTTCGGGCGGACAGCGGCAGGCACTGACACTTCTGATGTCAACCCTTGTGCGCCCAAAAATGCTTCTTCTTGACGAGCATACTGCGGCACTTGATCCGAAAACGGCTGAAAAGGTGCTGAAGTTGACTGATGAGATCGTTTGTGAAGATAATCTTACCACTCTTATGGTAACTCACAATATGCAGAATGCTATTGATTACGGTAACAGACTGATAATGATGTGGGATGGTAAGATAATTCTCGATATTTCGGGTGAGGATAAGAAAAAACTCACCGTTGAGGCTCTTCTTGATGCTTTCTCAAAGGCAAGTGGAAGCGCATTTACAAGCGACAGGGCACTTCTTTCTTAAAAAAGAATAAATCTATGAACAGAGGCTGAGACATTGAACTCAGCCTCTGTTTTTTAGTGGTGATCATGCTGATTTTTCTACGGATTATTCACATTATTTGTTTATCTGAGAAGAAGTTACTTACTGTTTAGC
>CAYPKQ010000020.1:0-19365 GCA_964411355.1 uncultured Lachnospiraceae bacterium | reverse complement strand
TGACCTTGGAAAATATAACATAAGGGTAAATGCTGTTCTTCCGGGCATGATAAAGACCGACAGATGGGAGAAAAATCCCGATTTTTATGCAACCGTGCCTTCAAGATTTACTCCCATAGGTGATGTTGCAGTGGGCGAAGATATTGCGGACGCTGTTTGGTATTTTGCCTCTCATGCAAGAAATACCACGGGCGCAGAGCTTGTTCTTGACGGCGGAAATATGATCCGGCTTTATCCTTGCAATAAATAAGAGGTTTAGATCATGTCAGTAATGAAAACAGAAAAGAAATTGATTAATCAAACTCTTACTATCGATGGAGAAATAAGCACTCCCATACTTTATGTAAAAGATATGTTTTAAGCGTAAATAGCATACTGCTGTTTCGCATCAAAAATAAATGGAGCTTATAAAATTTTTGCTAAATCCCAATCAGAATCAACCGGCGGTTTATCTGTGATTATATAGGAAATATCATTTATATTGCAAACGGTAAATACAGATTTTTTGTTGAATTTTGTGCTGTCGCAGAGGAAAACGGCTTTATCGGTATTTTTCATAGCGATTCTGCGCAACCGTGTTTCGGGCTCGTTTATATCCATGATATTTCCATTATCATCTATTGCTCTTGCCGAAAAAAACATTAAATCGGTATGAATATAGTTGCAAGCACTTTCAGCGATTGCGCCCGTTCCAACATGCTCATTCAATCGCAGCAGACCGCCTGTTGAATAAACTGTTATTCCCTTGCAGCTTTCAAGCGTCATAGCCAGGGAAAGACTGTTGGTGAGAACGGTGATGTTGCTTTTGTTTCCAAGAAGCTCTGCCAAAAAAAGGCAGGTTGTTGAAGCGTCAATAAAGATAACGTCACCATTGCTTATCAGCTCAATTGCTTTTTTGCAAATGATCTTTTTTGCTTCACTGTTTTCTCTTGTGCGCATTTCATAAGGGGTCAGAGGATTGATATCTTTTGTTGAATGGACACCGCCATGACTCCTTATGCACATATTATCTGCTTCAAGAAGCATAAGATCCCGTCTTATGCTTGATTCGCTGATGTGCAAGTTCCTTGACAGATATTCAACAGTAACATAACCGTATTTATCAAGAATTTCAAGAATTTCATTCTTTCTGAGCACTCTTTTCATTGTTTACCTCCCAAAATGCGCACTTGTTTTGCGCATTTTTCTATTTTATTGCACCCGGTTGCTATGTTTTTGCTTATTTGCTATAATTATAGCATGATCGATCAAAAAAAGCAATAGGAGCGAAAAAATGGATTATTCTTGTCTTATAAAAAACTATATTCAAAGATTGAAAAATGCTTTGGACAGCACCGATATATCAACAATTAACAAAATAATGGAACTGTTGATTTGTGCGAGGGACAAAAGAAAGCAGATTTTTATAATGGGAAACGGAGGCAGCGGCGCAACGGCTTCTCATATTGCCGGAGATTTCAATAAAGGGTTAAGTCTTGGTAGACCCGAGGAAAAAAGATATAAATTCATTAGTCTTACCGATAATTTGCCAACTCTTTTGAGCCTTGCAAACGATGTTTCGTATGATGATATTTTTCTTGAGCAGCTTAAAAACTTTCTGATGCCTGATGATATCGTTATTTGTATATCCGGAAGCGGAAATTCCGAAAATGTTTTGCGTGCAGCGTCTTATGCTAAGAATGTAGGAAGCACTGTTATCGGTTTCGCAGGATATGATGGGGGCAAGCTTATAAATCTTGCCGATGTATCTTTGCATATTTCGGTAAATGATATGCAGATAGTTGAGGACCTGCATATGATTGTCGGGCATCTTATGATGTCTGTGTTTAATGAGTGTGATCCTTGACTGTATGTGCATTTTTGATGTTTGTCAAAAATTGTATTCAAAAAAATAATTCTGTCCTTGACATATATGTCAGAAGGAGATATAATATTTTCAATGTTGTTTGTAATGTCAAATCAGTAACTAAAATAATGTTGTGTTTACCGAAAGTGAGAATGAAAAATGAAATTCTTGGTTTTTTCCGATATACATTATAATCCGGGGGTGTCTCCCTCCGGCGACGAGGCGGCACTTGAGGCTTTAATTGAACGGGCAAAGCAAAATGAATGTGATTTTATTCTTTCGGGTGGGGATTTTTGTTTTGGTCCTGCGAATGATGATGTGAAACGGTATTTGGGTATTTTTAATGATTGCGGCATCCCGAGCTATCATAGCCTTGGAAATCACGATACGGATAATTCTCCCTTGAAGGAAGTAATTAAGTATTATAAAATGCCAAATAATTACTATTATTTCGACGATAAAGGCTATCGAATGATAATTTGTGATGCAAATTATTTTCTCCATGAGGGAAAATATTATCATTTCGATCTTGGAAATTATTATCCGCATATGCCGTCATCTGTTCGCGGTATTATGCCGCCTGAGCAGCTTGAATGGTTAAAGGAAGCAATAGATTCATCCGAATATCCTTGCATAATTTTTAACCATGAAGGCATTAACAGGGAGAAAGACGGAATACATAATATGGATTCGGTTCGTGAAGTCATTGATTCAGCAAACAAAAAAAAGAAGCATAGCGTGCTCATGGTAATAAACGGACATCATCATACAGATAGCATTTGCATTCTTGAAAATGTTGCCTATTTTAATCTGAACTCTGCATCCTTTCAGGTTGCAAACGAGCATAATTTTTTCCCGGAGGAGCTTGTCAAAAAATACAGCGTTGTAAACAGGCTTGTGTTTTTTGAATCACCGCTTTCCGCTGTGATAACTCTTGATAAAAGCAATATTAAGATCGAGGGAACAGACGGAAGATATTTTATGGATATAACTCCCGAGAAAACAGGGGCATATCCATATGATGAAATGGGTATAAAAATGACTGCAAGTGTGCTTTCAAAGGAGATCAGCCTTTAAAGTTTCTAAAACCCGGATAGCATTATTTTTGATTCAAAATATGCTCATAGCTCTTGACATCTGCATTAAATAAATGTATAATATTTACATATTCATTTAAGCGAGGTTAATGCTATGAAAAGATATTATGAACTCAATGTTGCCGGTGTCACAAGAGCGCTGACTATCTGTCCCGTTACCGACGAGCTTTATATTGCAGGCTTTATTCTCACGGGTGATGCGCCGCTCTCGGAGGCCTGCGCAAGAGCACTTCTCCTAAAAGCCCCCGAATATGACTACATAATCACAGCCGAGGCAAAGGGAATCCCCTTGGCACACGAGATGGCACGTCAGCATGGCGACGAAAAATATGTTGTTGCCCGCAAAAAGGCAAAGGCTTATATGAGCGGAGTTTTTGAGGTTGACGTTACCTCCATCACTACCAAGGGCGAGCAGAAGCTCTATCTTGATACTGTTGAAGCGGATATGATGAAGGGAAAGAGAATTCTTATCGTTGACGATGTGGTTTCAACGGGCGAATCTCTTATAGCGCTTGAAAAGCTTGTAAGTGCCGCCGGCGGTAATATTGTCGGAAAAATGTTTGTTCTTGCCGAGGGCGATGCTGCAGCGAGAGAGGATATAATCTATCTTGAAAAACTGCCTCTTTTCGATAAAGAGGGTAATATATCGGGCTGATGAACACTCGGCTTTTTGTCACGCAAAAAGCCGGGTGATTTTTTTGGAGAATAAAAAGTTACCGTTTTGCAAAACGATTCAAATTGCCAAGCCATACTTATAGATGGCAAAAAGCTGATGGCTGTATTTCATAAGGATTGTATTTTGCTCCTCGGTGATAGAAAAATAAACGGAAAAAAGGCGAAATAGTCTTGGACTGACAGAATATGAAAAAATTTTACGGTAAGGATTATTTTGATAGTGAGCTTTCCATATTTCTTGATAAAAAGCACTCAAGAACAAATGACTGCTCACCTCATACTCATGATTTTATTGAGATGGTCTATATATACGACGGCAAGGGAACTCACAATATAGATGATGAAGCCTATGAGGTTGGGAAGGGCTCCGTTCTCGTCATTGATAGCGGACGAGTTCATTCCTTTACCTGCCACGGAAAAATGACGCTGATAAATGTATTGATCTCACCGAGCTTTGCCTCACGGGAGCTTGATTCTTCAGCCACCTTTGCGGATGTTATCGAGTGCTTGGGATTTGACCGAGGTCTTGTAAGCTCGTTTTATCAGCTTTCGACAGGTGATATCATTTCTGCAGAGCGCATTTGCGATTCCATGCGAGATGAGGTCAAAAACCGTGGCTTTGGATATAAAAGCATACTTTTCTCATATTTACGTGTGCTTATAGGTCTTATGCTTCGCGGATGCGAATCAAAAGAAACAAAAAAACATTTGCCCACAGAGATAATCGAATATATAGATGAGCATCTTTATGAGAGCATTACCATCGAAGAGATCGCAAAGAACAATTATTATAATCCCGCATATCTCAGCCGTGCCTTCAGGGAATGCTATGGCATGAGCATTAAGGATTATATCAACGAAAAACGAATAAATAAGGCGATATCTTTGCTTCTTGAAACTTCATTCAGCGTTGCGGAGATAGCGGCGCAGGTGGGCTATACAAATAAGAATCAGTTTTATAAGGTTTTTGAGTATATCACGGGCAAAAGTCCCGCGGATGTTAGAAAAAATATAAAATGAATACAAAAAAGTGCGTTTTTGCACTTGAACTTATCCCCAAAAGCAGTTATAATTAAAAAAACGCTTTTGGGGGTATTTTTATGATTGAATATAAGGTTAAAAATAAGCTTGAACCTTTTTATCTTGCCGATATAGAAGAGAAGGGATATATAGGTCACCTTATCGAGAGGCAGATATATCACCGCTTCAATTCGGAGCACGCAAGGAACATAGTTTATCCCGTTTGCGAGGAGGTTTTCAGAACCCGTTTCGATGACAGAAGAGGTCTTGGTCTTTGGCAGGGGGAATTTTGGGGAAAGTGGATGATCTGCGCTTGCCGCGCCGCAAGATATAAGGATGATCCGGAAATGAAGGAGTTTCTCCATAAATGTGCGCTTGGCGCTGTCTCAACTCAGGACGAGGACGGTTATATTGGCACTTTCAAGGATAAGCACTTTATTCTTCCCGTGGATATGGAAAAGGGTAATGAAATAGTAGGCTGGCCATGCGATTGGAACTGGAATCTTTGGGGAAGAAAATACACATTCTGGGGACTTATCGAGGCATATGAGCTGACGGGAGATAAAATTATTCTCGATGCTGCGGAAAAATTTTTTGAGGACTATCAAAATGTTCTTGATGAGGTCGGAGTTGATGTTTGGCAAACGGGAACATTTGTGGGCATGCCGAGCTGCTCTATAATGAAGTCTGTTCTCATTATGTACAGAATTACCGAAAATAAAAAATATCTTGATTTCGCACAGAAGATCGCTGATTTCTGGGATAATGAGGATGATATTGCCCCGTGCCTTATAAGAAATTCATTTTCGGGTAAGCCTGTTGATTATTGGTATGATAACCATGGCGGTAAATGGACGAAGATTTATGAGCTTCTTTCATGCCTTGACGGTCTGCTCGAGCTTTACAGAATTACCGGTGTAAAGAGATACTATGACGCTGTTACCGAGTTTATTAAGCTTATTGTTGAGTATGAGCAAAGCGCAATTTTCAGTATCGGATTTAATGATCAGTTTATGTCGGGCGGATATTACGTAAATGCTTGCAGTGAGCCTTGCGATGTTGTTCATTGGTTCAGAATTATATATGAGCTTTATCTGCTCAGCGGCGATAAGAAATATGCGGATATGCTTGAAATAATCGGATATAATCCCCTTATGGCAAGCGTTACTTATGATGGATTTTGGTGCGAGAGAATTATAAGAAGCCAGGGAAAGCATCAGTATGCGCCCAATCAGCCGGGTCCCGATCCGCTTCCTTATCATCATTGCTGTGTTGACAATGTTCCGAAGGGAATGCTCAATTTTGCCGAGAGTGCGGTTGTTCGAAATGGAAAGGATATTTATATTAATTTCTTCACTTCCATCGAAATAAATTCGGATATTAAGGTTGATATATCCGATGGATATCTTTGCGGTAAGGAATTTACCGTTAGGGTAAGCGGGGCAGAGAAGGTGTATGTGCGTATTCCCGAATACAGCAGATACGCAAAGCTTTGCGGAAAGGAGATAGAAACCCAAACCGGTTATTATCTTATTCCAAGCGAGATTATGGGTGAATTTTCCCTGAGGTTTGATACAAATCCGAGAATACTGAAGTTTGAGAAAGAAATGATAACTCCACCGGCGGATGATGTTCATGTTCGCAGATTTACTCTTTCTCCGGGGGACATCGGTTATGTTGATAAAAAATATATGCTCAGCGGTAAGCCGGATAGAGTTATGTACGGTCCTTTGCTTCTTGCACGTTCGATAAGAATTGATAATTCCGACTGCACAAAGGCAGATGGAGGACACAGCGAGTGCAATGTTGATTCTTGCGAATCTCCTGATCTTTTCCAGCTTGTTTGTTCGGTTAAGACCGATAAGGGCGAATATAAAATGTGCGATTATGCATCAGCCGGCAAGGTCTTTGACGAATGGACTCACGAATATATCTTCAATATCTATATATAAAATTTTTCGGAACTGCGCCGTTTGGCGCAGTTCTTATTTTGCGGGAATTTTCCGTAAATGTTGCGGGAATTTTCCGTAAAAGTCTTGACAAAAGTGAGAATATAGTGTATAATGGTCGCAATAATCAGAGAAAGGAGAAAAACACCGAAAAAATGGACGGAGACGGTTGTATATCCGGAGATAGTAAGCCTCCCTCTACTAATTTCATAATTTTGCGGCGGCATAGTCGTTGTCTTTTTGAATGGGAAAGACGGCTGTGTCTTTTTGTGTTGTCATAAGCAGGATTTGCATGAAAAAGTAGTAAGATCATTTAAGATTTAACGGAGGATAATTATTTTGGGTAATTTAATATTAATGTTGCTGCTTCAGGTTTTGCTTATAGCGCTTAATGCTGTATTTGCTTGTGCCGAGATAGCAGTGATAAGCATGAACGAAACAAAAGTTGATAAGCTGGCAGAGCAGGGCGATAAAAGAGCCAAAAGCCTCAAAAAGCTCACATCTCAGCCTGCAAAATTTCTCGCAACTATTCAGGTTGCAATAACCCTTTCGGGATTCCTCGGAAGTGCTTTTGCGGCAGAAAACTTCGCAGACCCTTTGGTTGACTGGTTTGTAAGAAGTTTCAAGCTCGAGCTTTCGGGTGCTGCTATTGCAAGTCTCGATTCTGTAGCTGTCATTATCATAACCATCATTCTTTCTTTCTTCACTCTCATTTTCGGAGAGCTTGTTCCGAAGAGAGTTGCTCAGAGAAAGACAGAGGCTCTTGCTCTTGGGATGGCGAAAATGATATATTTTATATCAAAGCTTTTTGCTCCTTTAGTGTTCGTTCTTACCGCTTCAACAAACGGTATTCTCAGACTTATGGGCATCGATCCCGATGAAAATGAGGAGAGCGTCAGCGAAGAGGACATCATTATGATGGTTGATGCGGGAAGCGAAAAGGGAACCATCGACAGCGAGGAACAGCAGTTCATTCAGAACGTATTTGAATTTGACGACCTTACGGCAGATGAGATATCAACTCACAGAACCGAGGTGTCACTCCTTTGGATGGAAGAATCCATCGAGGAATGGGATAAAACGATACATGACAGCCGCCATAATCTTTATCCTGTGTGCGGCGAAACTGTTGACGATGTTGTCGGCGTACTTAATACAAAGGATTATTTCAGACTTGAGAATAAGGACAAGGAAACTGTGCTTCGTGAGGCTGTAAGACCTGCATATTTCGTTCCCGAAACGGTCAAGGCAGACGTTCTTTTCAGAAACATGAGACAGACAAAGAATTTCTTTGCCGTTGTTCTTGATGAATACGGCGGAATGCACGGAATTATAACCATAAATGACCTTATTGAGCGACTTGTCGGTGATATCACAGATGAGGAGACAGCCGTGGAGAAGATACCCGATATCGTTCCGCTCGATTCCGAAACATGGAAGATAAGCGGTGTTGCACCTCTTCCGGAGGTTGCAGAGGCACTTCAGATGGAGCTTCCTGTTGACGAGTACGATACTTTTGGAGGACTTGTTTTCGGAAATTTCGGTTCTGTTCCGGATGATGGAACAACCTTTGAGATCGAGGCTTGCGGACTTGCCATTAAGGTTACTGACGTTAAGGATCACCAGATCGAGGCTGCAATCGTTTGCAAGGTTCAGCCGGAAGAGGCTGCAGAGGGAGAAAAGGAAGAAGAATAATTTTTGATTTGGAGTAGGGGCAATTGCTTTTTGAAAGCTTTTGCCCCGATTCTTCTTTATGTGTTAAAGTTTATTTCAAACAGTAATTTATCGAACTGTTGAAGATGTATTTTGTAGGGGACGTCGACCACGACGTCCCTCAAAAAACGTGAAATAACTGTGAATTTATAATGAAAATGGGACGCCGAGGTCGCCGTCCCCTACAGATTTGCGTTTTATCAACGCACCGCTAAATTACTTTTTAAATAAAAAGACACCAACTCAAATTTTTGATTTATATTGACTTTAATTCAATAAAAAGGTATAATATTATTGCTAATAAAAGAGGTGAAAAAATGTTTAAAAGATTTGTTTCCTATTACACCCCCCATATGCGGATATTCATTCTTGATATGCTGGCGTCGCTTATTGTTTCGCTGGTTGGAATCGTATATCCGATAGTGACGAGAACCATGCTCAACACTCTCATTCCCGAGAGAAAATATAAGCTGATCATTATTTCCGGTGCGGTTCTTTTGGGACTTTATCTTTTCAGAATGCTACTGAATTATTTTATTCAATATTACGGACACGTTATGGGTGTAAAAATGCAAACGCAGATGCGAACCGATATGTTTGCGCATCTTCAGAAGCTGCCTTATAGCTTTTATGATAATAACGAGACGGGAAAAATAATGTCGAGAATGACAAATGACCTTTTTGAGGTCAGTGAGCTTGCTCATCACGGTCCGGAGAATATTATTATTTCCTCAATTTCAATTGTTACCTCGTTTGTTTATCTTTCAAGCATAAATATCTGGCTTACTCTGATAATTTTTGCTTGCGTTCCGTTTCTTCTCATTATCTCTCTTGTTTTGCGCAGAAAAATGAGAGACGCTTTTGCTGAAAGCAGAGCCGCAACTGCCGATATCAACGCTTCTCTTGAGAGCAGTGTTTCGGGAATCAGAGTTACAAAGGCTTTTTGCAATGCGGAAAAGGAGCAGTCAAAATTCGAGGTGGGAAACGAAAGATATACATCCTCACGCAGCAGTGCTTATAAGGCAATGGGACAGTTCCATTCGGGCACTTCCTTCATAACCGATATTTTTAATGTCATAATCCTTATCGCAGGCGGATTTTTCCTCTATAACGGGGTTATAAATTTTGCGGATTATTCCGCATTTGTGGTTTCGGTAAATCTTTTCATTTCACCTGTTATGACCCTCATAAACTTTATGGAGCAGTATCAGAACGGTGTTACGGGATTTTCACGCTTTGTTGAGATAATGGACACAGAGCCGGAAAAAGACAGTGAGGGAGCGCAGGATGCGGGCGTCCTTGATGGCGAAATCGAGCTTAAAAACGTTACCTATGCTTATGACGGAGAAAAGGACGTGCTTCTTGGAGTTGACCTTAAGATAGAGAAGGGAATGACATTTGCTCTTGTAGGTCCTTCGGGCGGCGGAAAGACTACCATTTGCCATCTTATCCCCCATTTTTATGATGTGACATCCGGTGAGATACTCATCGACGGCAAGGAGATACATTCTCTAACGATGGAATCATTGCGTCGAAATATCGGTATCGTTCAGCAGGATATCTATCTTTTCGGAGCAAGTATTAAGGAAAATATCCTTTACGGCAGACTTGATGCAACCGATGAAGAAGTTATTGAAGCTGCGAAGCGCGCAAATATTCATGATTATATCATGACCCTTGAGCATGGCTATGATACCCAGATTGGCGAGCGAGGAGTAAGGCTTTCGGGCGGTCAGAAGCAGAGACTTTCAATTGCGAGAGTGTTCCTTAAAAATCCTCCCATTCTTATTCTTGATGAAGCAACAAGTGCTCTTGATAATACAACCGAAATTCTAATTCAGCAGTCTCTTGACGAGCTTTGCCGCGGCAGAACAACTCTCGTTGTTGCCCATAGGCTCTCGACCATAAAGAATGCGGACGAGATCGCTGTTGTTTCGGACGGAAAGATAATCGAGCATGGAAAGCATGAAGAGCTTGTTGCAAAAGGCGGCACATATTCCGACCTTTATGCGCTTCAATTCAGAAATAATCGGTAAAAAAAGCGGCTCGGCAGACTAAAAAAAATAGGTCTGCCGAGTTTTCTTACAAAAAAGTGTTATAAATGGCAAAAAAGACTTACATATATGGCAGAGGCGGATCCGAAAACCTCAGAAAGGAGCTATAAGTATCGTGACAGAGAATAAACGAAAGGACGATTTGGCTGAAAAAATGATAATAGAACTATTTAATTCCCGTTCCGAAAAAGCCATAGCCATGTGTCAGAACAAATACGGAAAGCTTGCATATTCCGTTTCTTATAACATTCTTCGTAGTAATGAGGATGCTGAAGAATGTGTGAATGATGCAATGCTTGGGCTTTGGAACAGTATTCCACCCGAGAAGCCAAGATCTCTCACCGCATATCTTTGCTCTCTTGTTCGGAATATTTCTCTTAATAAATACCATTATAATCATGCGGCAAAGCGAAACGGTGAATTCGATCTGATTTTGGATGAGCTTGATGAGGTCATCTCAAAAAACGACTTTATGGATGAGCTTACTGAAGGTGAGATAATTGATACCGTCAATAGATTTTTATCCGAGCAAAAGGAGAGAGATCGGTTTGTATTTATCAGAAGATATTACTATTCCGATACTGCATATGATATAGCTTCGGCTATGGGAGAAAGCGAAGGAGCAATTGCCATGAGGCTTTCAAGGCTTCGTGTAAAGCTTCGCAAAAAACTGATAAAGGAGGGAATATACATATGAAAAAGATCGAGTTTTTCAGAATATTGTCATTGGTTGACGAAAAATTTATCGATGAAGCAGCTGATCTTAGCAGATTCAAAAAGAAACGCTTTGGAGCAAAGAGTGTATTAATAATTGCGGCGTCTGTTGCACTTCTTGCGGCGGCTTTGGCTTTGCCTTTCATGATGAAAAATAATGATGAAGTTACACCAAGCTATGATTTCAGCTTGCCCGAATACGAGAATTTTGAGCTTGACGGAACGACGCTCGTTTCCTATAAAGGAGAAGCAGTTGAAACTCTTGTTATTCCCGAAGGAATCGAAAAAATTGCAGAGCATGCCTTTCTTTCAAGCGAAAATGCAGGTAAAATTAAGGTGATCGCACTTTCGAGCACGGTAAAGGATGTTGATTATGATGCGTTTGCGGGCTGTTTTTCTCTTGAATCATTTGACCTTTCGGAAAATTCCGATTTTATCGAGAGTGACGGACTTATTATGAGCGCAAATGGAGAAACAATATTTAAATATACCGATACGGAAAGCACTTTGTTTGCTATTCCCGCCGGTGTAAAATATATTGCCGCTCATGCTTTTCAGATGTCGCATCTTGAAGAGGTGACTTTTCCCGAAGGACTGCTTTATATAGGCTATAATGCTTTTGCGGGACTCCCGATAAATGAAATAAATCTTCCGAACAGCATTATGGAGCTGGCAGACGGAGTATTCAGCGGATGTGTTCATGCAGTTGACGGAAGCTTTCCTGAAAGTATGAAATTTACCGAAAGTAGCTTCAGTAATGTTCCTTTTTATCTTACGATGCTTGCGGGTGCGCCCTGTCCCGGGGAGGATTTTGTCAGAGGAACGATAACCATTGAGGAGGCTTTCAGACGCAGTAACGGTGAGAATATAACGAGCCAATTTGAGGACGTTTTGGAATATTACAGCACGGGAGTTGTTCCGGAGAATACATTCTGCTATGGCGGACTTTATGAGGGGCAGAAAAAGCCCGAGGGAGCGATTATTCCGAGCATAGATTCTCTTGATTTTGCATCTCTTGAGCTTAAGACAAATGATTGGAATGCAAAGTCTGTGGTGGATGTAATAATTCCTTGCGAGGGCGGCTATGATATGCTTATAGGCTATAGGCTTTACGAGCTATGGAGCTGTCTATATTGGAATGAAGTGAGATGGAGAGTTGAGGTTATTACCTTTATTCCCAATAACGCAGAGGAAAGTGCTGACAGCGTTATGGGCAAATGGTTTATCGAGTTTGGTAAAGAGGGCGAGGCATATAAAACTATAACCTTTACAAATAAAGCGGGCGTAAGCATATATGAGCACCGTTTCCCCTCTGATGTTGAATATAGAATGACATCTTCACCCGACGGAAACAGCTTTCTTATTGAATATATGAATGCAGGTGTTTGGAATTTCTTTATAGAAGACCTTACGGGCAAGCTCTATAAGACTTGGTGGAGCTATGACGCCCCCTGCGTGCCGTATTTTGTAAAGGGTGACGGCAACTATATTGCTCACAGTGCCGCTTGGAATACCGATCCCGAAACTATGGAGCAGTATCCCATAAGAGCCAAGAACGAAAAGGGTGAATTTCTTATGGATTACAGCACGGGCGAGATACTGCGTGACGATATGTATATCTATTATGATATCTACTATGTGGATTATGTGCTTAATTTTGAGGAAGCGCAGACTATTTATGACGGCTCTGATAAATATGTCCGGAATATACTCATGAATTATTGTATGGCAGAAGGCGATGCCGAGGGAAATATCATAAAAGAGGAATACGGAAAAGGCTCATATGGATTTATCTATAAAACACCTCACACATGGGATATGGGGGCTTTTGATACCGAGCGCAGTGAAAACAATCTCAGAGCCGAGTTTGTTGGAAGGCTTATAAAGATTCCCGAAGAATACAAAAAAATGACTTATGAAAATCATTTTGGTCGGACCGAATTTAAATTTGATGAGGACAGCCTTGAGCATCACGAGGGCGATGGAAAATATATCAAGGAATGGTCAGTAATTTCGGGCAAGGAAATGAGAGGCGGAGCTTTGAGGCGCGTGTATTATGTTGAAATAATAACTCCCGATAATTATTTGACCCAGATATATTTTTATTCCTGGTACGACGGCGATTCGGACGATTATTTTGAAAGGGTACTTATTCCCGTTATCGAAAGCGTGAGGGTTTGCGATGCGATGAAGATCGAAGCTCTGTCAGCAGAAATTACGGATGAGGGGCAATTTATGACCGTTGAGTTTTCAGATGGTGATGAAATTATAAGCGCTACTTTGAATCTTAATGGAATCGTTGACATCACAAAATATACCGATAAGGATCATATCGAATATGATCATAGCAATGGCTATTATGATTTTATAGGACTATATGACTTTGTCGTGATGAAATTTGAGGGTGATTATTATTTCACGTTTTCCGGAGTTTTTGTCGGAAAATATGATTATAAGCTCGTGGATGGAGATTTCATCCGGGTAGATGGATAAAAATGAAAGAGGCTGATCAAAAGCTTTTTTAGAAAAGCAATTGAACAGCCTCTTTGGTTTAAATTAACCGAATATCATTGAAAATTCTGCCTTTTTAGTGCTTCCGGGCTGGATTCTGAACATATCGGGGCGTTTTTCCATATCCTCGATCACTCCGTCATATGCGGGGAGCCCGCACCAAGGCTCAATGCAAACATATGGTGCAACCATCTGGGGCTTGTGCCAGATTCCAACATAAGGCATATCCTCAAATGTAACCTTAACAAAACGGTTTGTCTTATCCGATTTCAGAGTTACTGTGCTGTCTGCACGGCTAAGGAATATTGCATCGTCATCAAAAAGATCATGGCGAAGGCGAAGGATCTTGCCTCCCTCAAGAGAGAATCCTTCTTTGCCTGTAAGAAGGCATCTTTCGGAGAAAAGGAACTTGTCGGGGCTGCACTCGTTTTCAAATTCCAGATAGTAATCTTCAAAATTACCTTTATCAAGCGGAACATTGAAGCCGGGGTGACCGCCGATGGTTGCGGGGAGCACGTCTGATCCCGTATTCTTGATCTCAAAGCGATTTGTGAGCTTGTTGCCTTCGAGAATGTACCAAACCTTAAGCTCGAATTCAAAGGGATATTCCTTTTTAGTCTCCTCGTTTTCTGTAAGCTTCAAGCAGATAGAAGTATCTGTCTGCTCGGCAACGGTAAGAACGCTGCGGCGGATAAAGCCGTGAAGATTCATCTCGTATTCCTTGCCGCGGTATGTATATTTGCACTCAAAAAGTCTTCCGCAAATGGGGAAAACAAGCGGTGCATGGCTTGACCAGATATCCTCCGTACCGACCCATATGTACTCACAGCCATCACCAACTACCGACATGAGCTCTGCGCCCATATCGGATACTGTTACTGTGAGCTTATCATTTTTAATTGTGTAAAGCATTTTTATATTACCTCCAAAAAATTATTTTTTAAACTATGCCGCCAAGATCGAATTCAGTGAGCCATTTGTTGGCTTTCTCGCAAACGGAGCGGAGACACTTTTCGTCAAAGGGCGTATCAAGCCCTGCATTTTTGAGAAGATCAGTGAAGGTGCGGCTTCCGCCCTGCTCGGTATATGCGATATAGTGCTTCCAAGCGTTGTCCTTATCTTCCATTATCATTGCCCAGAACTGGAGGGCAACAGTTTGTGCGAGACAATAGTCGATATAATAGAAGGGGCTCTGATAGATGTGACTCTGTCTCTGCCAGCCCTCTCCCTCTCCGTAGAAGGGAATATCACCGTCTATGCGCATCCAGGGCATATAAACGCCCAGAAGCTCTTTCCATGTCTTATGACGCTCAGAGGGTGTCATTTCCGGCTTCTCATAAACGATATGCTGGAAATGGTCAACCATTGTTCCATATGGAATGAAGGTAAGAGCACCTGCAAGATGGCTGTAATAGAATTTCTTTGTGTCCTCACCGAAGAAGCCTTCAGCCCAAGGCCATGCGAAAAATTCCATTGACATTGAATGAACCTCGCAGCTCTCCATGCTTGGCCAGATAGTGTCCATGGGAACTCTCTTTCTGTTATACCAGCAAGCAAAAGCGTGACCTGCCTCGTGAGTTACGACCTCAACATCATGCTGTGTGCCGTTGAAATTGGCAAAAATGAACGGAACTTCATATTCCTGAATACCCGTGCAGTATCCGCCTGCCTTGCCCTCTGTTGAAAGAACATCCATCAGCTCGCCCTCAAGCATAGTGCGGAAAAATTCACTTGTCTGGGGTGAAAGCTCATCATAGAATTTCTTGCCGTGTGCAATGATAGCATCCGCATCACCGCAGGGCTTGGGATTTCCGCTTCTGAACATAAGTGCGTTATCCGCAAAGCTCATGGGGTATTCCTTGCCGAGCCTCTTTGCCTGCTCTCTATATATTGAATCCGCAACGGGAACAAGATATTTTACAACTGCCGCACGGAATTTTTCAACATCCTCTTTGGTGTAGCAGTTTCTGCCCATTCTGTAATAACCGAGAGTTGTATAGCCCTTGTAACCGAGCTTTTTGCCCATTTTGTCACGAAGAAGAGTAAGCTTATGATAGATTTCGTCAAGCTTTGGCTGGTTTTCCTTATACCAAGCACCTTCTGCTTTCCATGCAGCAAGACGGCGGGCATCATCCGCATCGTTCTTGAAGGGTGAAAGCTGTGAAATGGTGTAAACCCCGCCCTCAAAGGGGATCTGTGCAGAAGCTATGAGCTTTTCATATTCCTGTGTCAGCTCATTTTCCTCTTGAAGCTCTGGAATTATCTCGGGAGAAAAGGTCTTTAGAGCAATTTCTGCATTGATGAACACAATGTCACCGTATTCACGCTCAAAATCTGCTCTGAATGGGCTTCTCAGCATAAGAGCCGTCCACATCTGCTCATATTCCTGAAGCTCGGGCATAGCGCTGTTCCAGAAATTCATCTCATCGTCATAGAATTTGTCTCTTGTGTCGATGGTGTGGCGAATGTTTGCAAGAGTTCCCATTGTGCTTACATGCTTCAGCACATCTTCCTTCTCAAGGAAAATAGCCCTTGCCTCGGCATAGTCCTTTGCCGCTTCAAGACGAGCGCAAAGTGCTTTGAGGCATTCTTTCACCTCTTCAAGCACCGGGCGCTCATATTTCATTTCAGAAAATTTCATTTTTTATGTCCTCCATTTTTTATTCAATATATAAATTCAATAGGTCGAAAAATTCCTTTGGAATACTGATAAGACCCATAAAATGTCCGTATCCGTGGTCATAAGCCCAAAAATCCGATTTTGTGCCGTCGGTATATTCAAGTGTTATATAGTACATATCATGAGGCTCATTTGATAAGACTTCGACAAATTCGCCTTTCAGCAAAAGTGAATATATTTCATCTATATGTTCTCTGTTTTCAATAATTCCTTGAAGCTCGTTCTCTACTGTATCAACATTTGTTTTTTCAACTGTAATCTTTCCGATCTTCTCGGCTTTGGGGAGTAGATCGGAAAATACAGCACCTTCCGCACTCATTCTTTCGTAGATATTGAATGACGATATCCCTCTTGCGCAAATTCTGAATTCAGTGCTGTAGCCAAGGCAAGCATAAACATTCGTTCCAACACCTATAAATGTTGCACTTATGTCGTCATCGGGGGCTTCCTCGCCTTTTTCATAATAATCTACAACATTATATTTCACTTCGCCAAGCTTTTCACCGGCAACCGGGGCAACATCGGAATATATATTCCAATAGCTTGCACCGTTATAATTTATAACATCTCCAAAGTCAACTATCTCATACCGTCCTGCAATGCTTTTGCCTGCCATAACTTCTTCAATAAGCTCGAAAAATTCTTCGGGGATCAGAATATAGTCAATAAAATTTGCATATCCGCCCTCAAAAACAGTGATATACGAGGTGCTTCCGTCGATATATTCAATTTTTATACTGTTCTGCTTTGCGAGACCCTTCATATCCTCATAAGGAACATATTCGCTCCATTCAAAGCAAGTCCACAAAGTGTCAATATAATATTTTTTGTTTTCAATTTCACATAGCACATTGTCTTTTTTGTCGCAGTATGTGAGTTTTTTAATTTGGTTGCTATTCGGAATAGTATCTCTGAAAACGGGCAACTCACCGTTAAGTGTGTAGTGCCTTTCAAAAATCAAATATTCATCATTGCCCGTAATTTTTGCACATATGCGAAAATCGGGACTGAACCCCTGACATTCATATATTTTTTCTCCTACATCAGTAAAGGTTGCACTGATGCTTCCTTTAGGTATTTCCATATCCTTTTCATAATATTCGGGAATATTATATTCAACCGTTCCAAGCTCTGCACCAATTCCGGGAGCTATCTTATAACCGCTGCTGTAAGTTGCTCCATTGTAACGGATAATAGTTGCCCAACAAACTATTTCACGCTCGGACATAGTACCAATTTCAATTTCGGTTGTCTCTTGCGAATCTGTCACATACTGCTCCTCCGCTTCATTGCATGAAGAAAAAATAAACAGAGAAAGAATAACAATTGCAAGAATTTTTTTCATATGTTATCCTCCATTAATAATGTCTCTTGTTTTTTCAAAATATCTTCTGCCGAGAATGCGAAGTGAAGCTGAATTGAAATGCAAATGGTCATTTTTCAGCGCAAGATCGCAGACGGGCACGATACCGCACATTGGAAGCTCCTCTGCAAGAGAATGAAGAAGTGCGTTCATTTTCGGTACTTTATCTGAAATATTCCATTCCTCTCCTATCTTGTCCGATATCTCGCCAATCACAAGCGGAAGATTTTCCGCTCCAAGCTCATGTCTGAAACCGTTTATTGTGTTAAGAAACAATTCTCTGTATTTTGCGTCATCAAAATCACGGCAGTTGCTCTCGCCCTGATGCCAGATTATACCACCGAAATTCGATGTTCTCATTGCAAGCCTTGTCATCATCACAGCGTGGTCGAAAAGCACCTCACCCGGCTGCCACTGCTCAATTCTTGTACCTCCGTCGGCACATGGGATAAGCCCGACCTTTCCGCCAAGATGCTTTGACATCTCGTCTGCAAAACTTGCTCCGAGAGAAATTCCGCTGTGAAAACGGATGTCAAGAACATCACGATCAACATTTATCGGCTCGCTCATCGGCTGCCATCTTCCCATGCGAAGCATAAAGCATTTTGGATTTCTTATTGGTTCAACCTCACCAAAATCTCCTCTTCCTGCCATATTGGACTGTCCAACCATCAAAAAAGAGGTGATTTTTTTATCATTTTTTGTCATGCCGTCATTTATCATAGCCAATTGACCTCCCCAAATTCCTTATCACTTAATTATAACATATATTTCTTAAAAATTCAATAAAATCATTGACAAAAATGGCAAAAGCTTGTAAAATTATTAAAAAAGAGGAAATTAGGTAAATTTACTATGGGTTACTATTTGTCTTATCTGCTTTTGGTGCTTTTGCCTGTATCAATTATAGCTTTTTTTGTTACAAGTCTTGTCCTTTACTGTCTGGCAAAAAGCAGAAACAAAAAGACTCCGGGCAGATATAACGATGTTCAGATGCAAACAAGAAAGCTTTGTCTGATATTTTCTTCGGTGTTACTTGGCATGGTTATTTTTGCCGTAGTATTTATTTTCAGCATATTTTTTATGGCAATATCATTTATGTGAGGCAGTGATGAAAAAACGTACTTTTTTAATTCTCCTTACCATAATGCTGTCCGTTTGTATAGCACTTACCGCAGCGCATATAATTTATGCTTACCGTGCATATGAGCAATGCTCCATTATCTACTTTATTGGAAAGGAGCTATGGTGATATGAAAAAATTTGTTTTGCAAATATCAATACTGCTTGTACTCATACTGCTTTTTGCTTCTTTTAATTTTGGTGTTTATCTGCTGCTGACAAGCAGACTTTCCAATAATTTCAGCGGTACAGATCAGGCTAAAATGATAGATGTTTCCGCATTTTTGCCTCATGATGAAAATTCAAATCTTCCCGATGTTGAGTGTACTCTTACTCTTTCGGGTGATCTGCCTGTTCTTGACGGTGCGGCGGCTCTTGTTCCGGTTTATGCTTCGATTATCGACACGGTATACCCCGTTGGCTCTGTTACATATGAGGGCGGAGAATTTTCAGATGATAATTACTACGGAGAAAATTTTGCACCTGACAGCAAAATGCAGTATAAAAATACTGTCAGAGGATATAAAGCTATTGTAGATGGCGAAACTGACATACTTTTCTGCGCTTCGCCCTCTGAGGAACAGAAAAAATATGCAGAGGAAAAGGGCGCAGAGCTTGTTT
>CAYPKQ010000019.1:0-19811 GCA_964411355.1 uncultured Lachnospiraceae bacterium | reverse complement strand
CTTTACGGGAGCAAACACAAACCGAGATGCATTTCAGAAAATGATGCGTCAGGTCGAGCGAGGAAGCATTTCAAAGATATATGTTTACAAGCTTGACAGAATCAGCCGTTCCCTCTCGGATTTCACCGATATTCTCGATGCTCTCGACCGAAGCGAAACAAAATTTTCAAGTGCAACAGAGGGCTTTGATACATCAACAGACTTTGGCAGGACCATCTGCCAGATACTTATGGTTTTTGCGGAGCTTGAAAGAAAAAACACTATAATGCGAGTAAAACAGGCATATGAATACCGTTCCGAAAAGCAGTTTTACATGGGTGGAAGAAGACCTTACGGCTTTGAACTTATAGAAACAGAAATAGAGGGGATCAAAACAAAAATGCTCTCTCTGAAGCCTGATGAGGCTGAGCAAGTAAAATACATTTTTGAAAATTATGCTGTCCACGGTGTTTCACTGCGCCGTCTTATGGATAATCTCATTGAAAACGAAATAAAGCCTTCGGAGGGAGATTGGACAACTTCAAAGCTTTCATATATTTTGAGAAATCCCATATATGTAAAGGCAGACAACTCCATATATGAATACTATAAAAGAAACAATGCAAGTATCGTCAGCGAACCAAAAGAATTTGACGGCATCCACGGAATTCAGCTTTATGGAGTGAACAAGCACAAATCCGCAGATATGTCAGATATGAAAGCAGTTGTTATGACACACGAGGGATTTATCCCCCCCGAAATATGGCTTGCATGTCAAAAAAGGCTTTCAAATAATAAGCAAGTGGGCAACGCACTCAACAACAAAACAAGCTGGCTTGGCGGAAAAATAATCTGTCACTTATGCGGAAGGACAATGACTTGCACAAAAGGCGGTTTGAAATCCGACGGAACAAGAACACGCTATTTCAGCTGCACCGGAAGGTCACATAAGCGTTCATGCAAAGGCCCCGAAAATCCTATTTACGCAGATAGCCTTGAGGATATGGTCTACGAGCTTATCTCCGAAAAGCTTGCAACTCTTAAGCAATGCCGCAAAAAAATAAGCACCGACAACTCGGCAAGAATAAATGTTTTAAAAAATCAGTTGGCGGAAATCAAGGATAAGCAAGACAAGCTGATGGAGCTTCTTCTTTCAAATGGTGCTTCTGCCGCAACCCTCTCACTTGTAAACGGCAAGGCAGAAGAGCTTGGGGAAGAGGAACATAACATAAAAAATAAGATTTCCATCCTTGAAGAATCCGATAACGAAATGGTAAGCGTTATCAACTTGAAGGGAAAATGGAAAACCGCA
This sequence comes from uncultured Lachnospiraceae bacterium, assembly GCA_964411355.1. Lineage (GTDB taxonomy): Bacteria > Bacillota > Clostridia > Oscillospirales > CAG-272 > SIG710. The sequence continues at coordinate 18,520 of CAYPKQ010000019.1, read as the reverse complement.
AAATTCAGCGAAAGAAAAGCCGTCTGTAGCGTACTTATCGACAAAATATATATTCATAAGGACGGCACCGCCGAAGTGGTGTGGAAAATCTAAAAAGAAAAACGGTCACATAAATGATATGCCCCCAAAAAGTTCCTGACTTTTCGGGGGCATATCATCTTTTATCGGTGTTTTTTGTATTTGTTTTTATAAAATTACTATGGCATTATGAAAGAACTCTACCAAAAAATCCATTACACCTTGAGATGCTCTGATAGTTGCAATCATCAATTCGTCTGTATCAACTTCGGAAAAGTTAATATTATATCCATAATGCCTAATCAACTGAGTGAAATATATGCGCTGAGTTCTGCCATTACCTTCGCGAAATGGGTGAATATGATTCACATCGTTATAAAATTCGGCAATTCGCTCTACAAAATCATCAAAAGACAAGTTATCTAAATAACCGTCTGCAATTTTTGAAAAACTTTTGATAGAAACACTTTCAATAGAGTCAGCGGACAAAAAGTTAGTTCTTTTTTTCGAGATATCAACTGTTCTTATTTGTCCTGCCCAATCATAAAGATCACAAAACAAAAATTCGTGTATCTTCTTGAAATGCTCAAAGTTAAAATTTCCTATAATCGGCTTATCATCAAGCAATACTGCCTTTGCAAATGTAATTTGTGCTTCAAGAGCAGACAGCTTTTTTTCATCTCTTATATCAAATTTATTTATGAGGCAAGTTGTACCTTCATAGCAAAGATCCGAAGAAGAATTTAAACTGTACGACATAGGCTCATTTATCCTCAGTGATCTGTTTCAAGTATTCTTCAAATGTGATTTCTTTTTTCAAAAGCTTTTCGCAAAGATGCTTGCAAAAATCAGTAATATATAGTCCTTCCATGTTGATGGACGCTTCGGCATTGTCCATCGCCTTTTTTAGTGCAGCATTACTCATGAGATACCTCCTTTGCTTTATAGCATTATTTTATCATAAAATCACAAAAAATACAATACCGTTTTTCATCTATATTATAAATATTATAAATTAAAATATTTTTATTGTCAAGTTTATTATACACTTATTATCAACAAAATCTGTTTGAAACAGTCGGGTTTGTATCACCAAAGCGTTGGAAATGGACGATCTCGCGTGCACGAAGGAATTTTATGGGGTCAAGTACATCGGGATCATCAACGAGCTTTAGAATGTTCTCATAAGTGGTTCTCGCCTTCTGTTCAGCACCCATATCTTCCGTCAGATCCGTTATCGGATCACCTTTGGATTGAAGATACGATGCCGTAAACGGTACACCTGCCGCAGATGCAGGATAAATTCCGGTAGTGTGATCTACAAAATAAGCATCAAAGCCCTCTGCCTTAAGCTGATCTACACTCAAATTTCTCGTGAGCTGACGAACTATCGTACCTATGATCTCAAGATGGGCAAGCTCTTCTGTACCCGTAAGAGTTCAAAATTGTTCATCAAAATACTATTCTTCCCTTCCCTCTCATATACTATTTGTGAATACATAACAGAACAAGGAGGAGGAGCTTGATAACAAATCCAAACAACCTACTTACAAGCAGTGAAGAGATTTCCGCATTTTTGGAGGAATGCAAAAATTTTATTCTAACCATTATAAATGAGGAGCCGGAAAATGCCGCAGACACAAATAATTAAACCAATTAAAAAGCTTCTTAAAATTGATGATGACGAAAAACACAATGTATGCGCCTATTGCCGTGTTTCCACTGACGAAACAGACCAGAAAAATTCGCTCACATCACAAAAAATGTTCTTTTCACGATATTTTGAAAAGCGCATAAATTGGAACAATGCAGGTATTTTTGCCGATGAAGGAATAAGCGGAACATCACTCGAAAAAAGAGATGAATTCAATAGAATGATTTCCCTTGCACACAAGAGAAAAATAGATATCATTCTGACAAAAGAAGTGTCCCGTTTTTCCCGTAATGTCCGTGATCTTCTCAACATCGTTGAGGAGCTCAGAAAAAAAGAAATTTATATCTGGTTTCTCTCGGACGATATAAATACCGAAAACAACGATTACAGAGAAAGACTTGTGGAAGCAGCTACCGCTGCCGAAAAGGAAAGCCTCCGGACCTCACGACGGGTGAAATGGGGTCAAATGCAGCAAATGCAAAGAGGTGTTGTTTTCGGAAGGCGTGAAATGTTCGGATACAACATCATAAAAAATCAGCAAGGTATTCAAAGCTTTGAGACATTACCAGATGAAGCGGAAGTCATAAAAGATATCTTCAAATGGTTTGCAGATGGCGACGGAACTCATATAATCGCCCGCCGTCTTGAAGCAAAAGGAATAAAAACCAAGAGATTCAAAAACGGCTGGTCAAACACAGTTATTCTCAGAATACTCCGAAATGAAAAATATGTAGGCGATCTTGCGCAAGGAAAAACATACACCCCTGATCCCTTGACTCACAAAAAAAAATATAACACAGGTGAGGCTCAAATGGTCTATATAACCGACCATCACCCCGAAAGTGCCATAATCACACGGGAATTATGGAACAAAGTACAAGCTATGCTGAAAGAAAATGAACCTGAATGCGAAATAAAGGTTAAATATTCAAACAGATACTGGGCCTCAGGCAAAATCTTTTGTTCTTGCTGCGGAAGCAGATATATAAGCTATAATAAAAAGCAAAAATACTCAAGCTATAAGGCATGGATATGCTTTGAAAATCATCAGCGTGGGCGGGAAAAAGAGGTCATGGGTGCGCCGGAAGAGGGTTATAAAACCGGCTGTAATAATAAAAGAGTAAATGACAGAGTGCTAAAAATCGCCCTCAAGGATATTATCACAGAGATTATCGAACAAAACAAATGCGAACTGACAGGAATGGTTGATAATCTCAACCTACGCCGGAACAACTCCGCACAGATAAAATCACTTAAAAAAAAGCTTGCTTCTCTAAAAAACGAGCTTACAGTCCTTACGGAAAAACTGATTTCCGGCATTGTTTCGGACGATATTTATCTCTCGGTCAAAGAAGATAAAGAAAGCAAAATTTCAGATATTCAAAACAAAATTTCAATTTTAAGAAACAGTAATAGTTATGAAATATCCAAAAATGCACTTCAAAGCAAATACGAAATGCTAACAAAATTATTGTCTATGCCCGATGATGAAATAGGTGAAGAGCTTTTTGCCCGAATAACGAAAAAGATCGTAGTTTATCCGGGCAATATTTTAGAGATACATCTGTCATTTATGCTCCGCCCCATATATTTGAGGTATAAAACAGTAGGCAGAGGCGAGAATTATAACGCCATCTTCGACGTTCTTTCGGATGAAGAAATACAAATATTTTTTGAAGTAGCAAAGTAAGACCTAAAACAACAAATTTAATAATTTTATTTTAGGGTCTCCTTATCGCAAATATTCTGCAATCTCGGGCATTATCAGGCTTTCGATATCCTTTTCGTCATAATATTTGTTTGTAACAATATCATGTATGGATATTTCGTTCTTATACTCGGTTTTGATGCTTTCATCAAGTATTTCGGCAATTCTTGCAAACACCGATGTCTTACCGATACTATATACGGTAATGTCCGAAGCTTTAAATTCTGTTCTCAGTAGCTCGATGCATTTCATAAGCTCATATGTCTTGATATATCCGACAGAATCTCCAAGAAATATAAGATCCATATTCAGCTTTCTTACAGTCCCCTTTTCTCCCGTGCCGAGATTAAGCGCACTCGGTGAGCATTTGCCCATTCCCGAAAGATCAACAACAAAGGCTGTACAGTTTTGTTCGCAGATTTCCGTTATTTCTCGCTCATAGTTGACAATATCATCTGTCCCGTTCTCAAAAAGACAAAGCTTGATGGGAGTATTTTTAATATCAAGAGTCTTTTTTTGAACGAAACGCCGTAGCAAGGCATATTTTCAGTGCTGTACCACATATATCTGCCGGCCTTAAGCTCACCCTCATCCTCGGTTTTGAAGCTTTTAAGATAGAATTTGTAATCTTCTCTGCCTTCAAATACCTCTTTACTGAAAAATTTTTTCTTTTCCTCATAAGATTTTGGCTTTAAGGAGTTATAAAATTCAAGATTTTCTTCAAAAATTGATACTGAATCGGAAAGATCCACACCAATCTGACCGCTTTCGGTGCACTGAAGCTCGACCTCGGGTATAAGACCGACATTTTCTGCTGATACCTTTACTTTTTCTCCATAAAAGATTTCGGTGAAAAACTCCGCCGATCTTATTGCATGATTTATGCTGTAGCCATGCTCGCTTTGGTCGATGAACATATTTATTCCACTCTCGTTGCCCATAAGACGGTAAAAACCTTTTTCCTTTTTATATAGTATTTCGCTTCCCTCAATTGGAAAGAAGTCGCTATCGGCCGCTAAAAGCAGTAAAGGCTTTGGACAAAAAGAGGATACAAGCTCAAAGTGATCTATATGCTTGCTTGATGCGCCAAACCATATCTGCTCTGCATCCTGCCAGGATCCAGAATAATAATATGCCCTTCTTGTTGTAAGGAAGCAGGAAGGGGAGGCTGCAGATATTCTTTCGTCATAAGCCATCAAAAGCGAGGTCATCATTCCTCCGCCTGAGGTCCCGGTCGCTCCCAGCCGTGTTATATCTATTTCCGACCTTGTTTCAAGATAGTCAATAGCTCGCATAGCATCGCAAAGAAGTGCTGCTTCAACTGCACCAAGCTTTCTGTATGCCGAGCGTCTTGTTACGGTATTCATTCCCGAATACAGGTGAGTTGCAAGCTTGCAGCCCATGTCAATAAGAGGCTTTATCTCCTCATAAATTCCGTCGGTATGTGCAAATGCAGAGACGATATTTCTATCATTCAAAAAGCGACAAAGCTCCTCGCTTCCTTCAAGCTCGGGCGCATAGCTTATTCTTCGGACGCTCCCCACAGCAACTAATTTTTCATATTCACATCGCAAAGGCGGTTTTATATATTCCGGATTTTGCGCCCCTCGCTGAGCCATTGAAAAATACGGTCCTTCAAGGTGTGCACCTGCAATATAAGGTCTGCCGGGAGTATTAAGCTCCATCGCCTTTTTTACGTTGCAGACAAAATTCAACATGTTTTCAAATGAGATAGAAGGACAGGTCGGAAAAACGGTGGTAGTTCCGAAGCGTGCATGGGCAAGTGCGGCAGACAAAATATCGTCTACACCTCCGTCGGCAAAATCAAAGCCGCCTGCGCCGTGGGTATGGATATCAATAAATCCCGGTGAAACATACATTCCATTCCCGTCAATCTCTCTATCAAAAGCAAGCTCTTCCTTTGTAAATGCTGTTATTTTTCCATCATTTATGTAAAGGCTCTTTTCACTCTCCGTGGTATCCGTAACAAAAATAGCGTTTTTTATTTTTGTTATCATTTTATTTAACCTCATTATAGAATTCTGAAAGTTCAACACGTCTGCCTTCACGCATTGAGATGTTTGCAGCCATTCCAATGCCAACAGACATCATTCCCGCACGCAGGTCGGCACTTTGACCGAGGTGATCGGAATAGCTTTTTTCTCCGAATATCCTGTCTCGCATCTCTTTATCAGCACCGCCATGCCCAGCCGAGGTCTTTTGGTGTTATAATCAAATTGTAAAGGGATTTATTTGTCTTTTTTAGGATTATTTTGTTCGGCTAAAAAATTGCAATCTCTTTTTATCCCAAGGATATACACTTGATTATAGGATTATATTATTATTAATAGGACAATTTTGCAGAGGATTTATTATGAGAGGATTTTATCAGCTTGAGGAATTAAGAATCAAACCGGAATATCTTGAAATGTATGCACCTCCAATGGTTTGGAAGGGCGATTCTGTGGGACACATAGGCATTAATGACCTTTTTTTCTGGGTAGTTGACGGTGAGTGCTTTTTAACGATAGATTCGCAGAGCTTTATTGTAAAGCCGGGTCAGCTTGCCTATCTTCCAAAGGGTAAAAAACGTATCTATACGCATACGTCAAACCACTTTGTTATGTATGAAATGGCATTTTCTATCACAAGTAAAAACGAAAACATTATGGATATTCTCGGACTAACAGAGCAAAATTTTGTTGTAGATATTACCGACAAAGATGAAATGAACAGACTTTTTTCCGAATCAATGCGCAAAGAAATGTACCAGGACCCACTTTATAATATAAGCTGGGGAGCAAATCTTATGAGCATTATCAGTATCTACACCACGGAAAGAAGAAAAATGAACGACAATGAAAGTCTTATTATGAAACCGGTAATAGAATATATGACAGAAAACATAAGCAAAAAAATAACCACTGCATCTCTTGCCGCCCTTGTTTATATGCAGCCTACATATTTTATTAAGCGATTTAAAAGAGCTTATTCCCTGCCCCCCATAAATTATTTTAATCAAATGAAGATGTATAAGGCTATGGGTATGCTTGCAGGAGGTGAGGCAGCAATTGAGGATATAGCGGCTATGCTTGGCTTTTCGGATGCTTCATATTTTTCAAGGCTCTTTAAAAAGCACTGCGGTATAACTCCAAGCGAATACAGAACAGAATTCAGAAAGCCATTTCTTAAATAGGATAGTCTAAAATATCGTATATGCGGCTTTTTGTTGAGAAAAACACATATCATCCTGTGCATTTTTAGTGTCAATTTTGTCTATAACCTCCGCAAAAATCATATTTATTTTGCAAAACACTTGACATATCCATCCACTCGATGTATAATAAATATGGAAAACGCAGAAGACATGCGCAAAACAAACAGATAAAATGCGGAGGCTTATACAAAATGGAACGAACACTTATTACGAAACTTGTTGAGTGGAAAGAAAAATCCAATAGAAAACCGCTGATACTGAAAGGCGTCAGACAGTGCGGTAAAACTTATCTTCTTAAAGAATTCGGAAAACGTCATTACGAGTCGTGCGCTTATTTTAACTTTGAAGAAAACGAAGCCTTAAAAAGTGTGTTTGAAAAGGACTATGATACCTCTCGTATTTTGTTTGAGCTTGGCTTATATTTCGGAAAGACCATAGAACAGGGCAAAACGCTCCTTATTCTTGATGAGATACAAGAGTGCGACAGAGCGATCACTGCAATGAAATATTTTTGCGAGAATGCTCCCGAATATCATATTGTTTGCGCCGGCTCGCTCCTTGGAATTGCTTTACAAAAGCAGTTCTCCTTTCCCGTTGGTAAGGTGGATTTCCTTACCCTGTATCCAATGAGCTTTTCGGAGTTCTTGCGAGCCGCAGATTCCGAAGCACTTGCGGATTTTGTTGAGAATTTCAAAAAAGGAGACAATCTCCCCGAAGTCATCGGTGAAAAGCTTGCCACCTTCCTTAGGCAGTATTATATTACAGGCGGTATGCCAGAGGTCGTCCAGGTTTGGTGCAACACACATAGTATAGAACAGATTGAAATTGTGCAACAAGCCATCATAAACAGCTATGAGCTTGATTTTGCCAAACACGCTCCCACAAAGAATTTTCCAAAGCTAACGGCAATATGGCGTTCTATCCCCGAGCAGCTTGCCAAGGAAAACACGAAATTCATTTTCAGTCATGTAAAAAAAGGCTGGCGCTCCAAAGACCTTGAAGATGCTCTTGAATGGCTGATCGCCGCAGGACTTGTATATAAGGTCTGCAAGATAGAAAAGCCGTTTATACCGCTTTCTTCTTATGCAGATGATACCTCGTTTAAGCTCTATATGTCTGACATCGGTATTCTGCGAAAGCTTTCGAAGCTCCCCTACGAGGTCGTTTTGGATGCAACGCCAACTTACAAAGAATTCAAAGGCTCAATGGCAGAAAATTATGTTCTGTGCGAGCTCTTAAGGTCTGTTGACGACACCGCCTACTATTGGTCAAGCGGTAATACCGCAGAGGTTGACTTTATCATTCAAAGCGGTACTGAAATCGTACCTATTGAGGTAAAATCCGAGAAAAACGTAAAAGCTCGCTCTCTTGCGGAATACAGAAAGAAATTCTCACCCAAATATTCCGTAAAGACTTCTATGAAACACGAAACAGACGGTGATGAGGTTCTGAATATACCTCTGTATCTGATTTCACAAATGGCAAGTTTTATGAAAATCTAAAGCTCCAAAAGATTCGTGAATACTGTTATATTACAACATATCAAAAAATATCAACAGATTATTCTACTGATTTTTATGCGTTGCCATTTTCTCACATAATATTTATGAAACGGAAAAACACAGCTTGGAGCAACGCTCATTTCCGTAAAAATATTATGTAGGACTAATATCAAAACAATGGCTCACCTTACCGAGCTTTTTGAAAAATTTGCCGTGCTTAACGAAATTAAAAGAGTGCCATTCCAAATATTTGAGGAAAAACGAGCAAATAAGCAGTTTTATGGATACCCGATGATTTGTTTTTGTTTATGCAGATAAATATGATAATATAATAAACGATAAAGAATAATGAACCCTTAAAAAATTGGGTTGAAAAATCTAAAACCAACGCTGAACCACAAGACGACGAAATCCCTTTTTAACTTTACTGCGGACACTGACCGCAAACAGGCAGAGCGTAACAGTGCAGAACTGAGCGAGCATTGAAGAGAGAACTTAATAATAAATATTATCATTCATACTACTACCAATCCTTCCACTTTGTATATCAATAAGTTTTACAGAGCTATAAAAACACCCGTGTACCTTGATTTATAGGGCACACGGGTGTTTTCATTCATTTTTCATATTTCATATTAAAACAATGGAAGATAAACGGGCTTTGCAGAGACCTTTTTATCCTTATCGAAATATATCTCAACAGATTTTGCCTTAATGGTCGGGAATGGAGTTATAGATTTATGCCCAATAGTCGTTCCTCTGAAAACGGTAACCGCTCTGCCATAGGGATAAGGATTGACCTTCACTTCATAGCACTCAATCTCGCTGTTTGCTTCAATCTCCTCGGAGAGGATCAGGTGGTTTATAAGCTGAGGCTCATCAAATGTGAGTGTCAGCTTTTTCTCCTCTTCCCCTATCTTGCAAGCGACCTCGGAAGCATAAAGCTCTCTTATTTTGTCGCCAAGGGCAAGAAGTGCCGCACTGTCCTTTTCGGGAAGAAGTCCGCGTCTGTCGGGACCTATGTTGATAAGGAAATTTGCTCCTCTGCCAACAGAATAATAGTAAAGTCCAATCAGCTCGTCAAGGCTTTTCACCGTGTGCTCGTCATTTTCGCTGTAGAACCAGTTAAGCGATCTCATTCTGAAGTCACATTCGCTTGGAAGGAATCTCGGCTCATCAAGAAGATCCTCAATATCCTTGTTTATGGAAAAATCAAGTGCTCCAACGGTCAGCTTATTGGGGCTGTGGGCAATTCCCGCCTCGTTTCCGACCCATTTTGTGTCGGGATCCCACATATTGAAGATGAGGATATCGTGCTGAAGCCTTCTGATCTCCTTAACTATTCTGTCTGTATCGTATTTATGATCCTCACTGCCGCAGCCATCGAACCATATGTAATCTATCTTACCGTAATTTGTGAGAAGCTCGCTTATCTGGTTTATGAAATAATCGTCATATTCCTTGCCATCCATCTTGTTTGAGCCGAACTGTGCGGGGGAATAGTAAAGACCTACCTTGATGCCGTATTTTCTGCAGGCATCGGTATATTCTCTCACAACATCGCCCTCACCGTTTTTCCAAGGGGTGTTTTTTACCGAATAATCCGAATATTTTGTGGGCCAATTTGCAAATCCGTCATGATGCTTGCAAACGAGGATCGCATATTTTGCACCGGCCTCTTTTATGGTTCTGATCCACTGCTCGCAGTCAAGCTCGGTGGGATTAAAGCTTTGGGGTGCCATGGGCTTCATATCCCAGTCTCTGTGTCCTTCGTTAAAGCTTCTTATTCCAAAATGAAAGAAGACGCCAAACTCCCAATCTAAAAATTCAAGCTGTTTTTTCTTAATGCTCGCCATATTTTTTAACCTTTCTTTTTCAGCACACTGCCGCAAATGAAGACATTTGCGGCAGTGACATAATTTTTAATTCCAAACAGAATCAGGGGTTATTTCAGTATCACCGATTTCGTAATCTTTTGATTTCTTAAAATTCATAACGTCGATGTAGCTTATACAGCTTGCTGTGTCGATCTTTCCTTCAGCGGCAAGATTTACGCAAACCTGATAGAGATTTACCGAACGGTAATTTTCATCTTCATAGTCGCTGTAAAGGACAATTTCGTTGCCGTCTGCATCAGAAACGATCGCATAGCCGCGGATGCTGACATTCATATTATAATTATTTGCCGTGAATTTTGTAACCGTGCAATAATAAACGATCTCATTATCATTTTCCCTTGTGTGCTTTCCGATATAGCTATCATCCTTGAATATCTCGAACTTTTTAGCAAAATCAAGGGTTACGTAATCGCCTTCGCCGTTCTTATTCACAACCAACTCTGCGCCGTTTTCGTCAAGCTTCTCTGTTGCTGCGAGAATCGTTCCGACTTCGAGAATTTTGTATCCCTGAGCTTCAAAATATTCAAAACCGTCAAGGTTTACTCTGAATCTTGAACGAAGTCCGTTATAGCTATCGGTTCTCACCTGATATCCCTCAAAGGTAAGGAACATATCTGCGGTATTCTCAGCATTTCCGATAGGAACAAAATTATATCCGTTTGCCTCTGCAAAGCCTTGGAGATATTCGGTTGCACCGTATACCGTTTCAAGTCCTTCGGGAAGATTGCTTAAAACGATGGGTGTTGTTTCGCTATAGATATCGGGAAGAATAATTCCCTTAATTGCCGTTCCTCTGAGAATATTTGAGCCGCCTGCAAGGTTTCCTGTTGTACCGCTTCCGATAACCTTGCTCAGATCCGCAACACCGGCAATGCATGGAGATCCCGTCATGCAGATCGTTTCAAGTGATGTACAGCCGTTAAATGCATTTGTGGATATCCAAAGCCCGCTTGCGGGAAGAGTTACCATCTTAAGCTTCGTCATTCCGCTGAATGCCCACGCACTGATATTGCTGTATTTTCCTTCGATAACGACTTCTTCAACCTTTGCGGCGATGCTCGACCAGCCGCCGCTGCTGCTTCCCTTTCCCGTTTCTATCCATCCACTGCTTGCGCCTGCGGTAAGGGTAAGAACGCTTGTCCATTCGTCAAATACCCAGTCGGTCTTCTCCCATGTGGTGCTGATGCTACCGGAAACAGTATGAACAATAACACCGATAGAATTGAATACAAATCCGTTTTCTTTTGCAAATGTCTCGCCCGCTGTGCCCGTATAAGCATTTATAGTTGCAGTTTTGGGAACACCGTCAAAGGCATTTTCCGAAATTGTATATCTTTCGCATTTCATTGTTATATCTGTAAGAGAAGAACAACCGGAGAATGCTTCATCTCCAATGCTTGTAACATATTTGGATATAACTGCCGCTTTAAGAGCTGAATTTTTGAATATTCCTTCGGGAATTTCGGTTATAGCAGATGAAAGCGTGTAGCTCTCGATGGCAGTGCCCATAAAGCATTCCTTGCCGATGCTCTTAACTGTTGCGAGATTTGCATGCCCCTCTATGAGAGCTGTGTCGGCAATATATATGGAACTAAGCTTTTCACATCCTGCAAAAACACTTTCTCCTAAGGTCGTTACATAAGCATTAAGCTCAACCGTGGTAAGATTTTTCATATTTGCAAAGAGATTATCGCCAATATTTTTTCCGTCTCTTATAATGACCTTTGTTATCTGGTCTGCATAAGAAGCATAGGGCAAGCTTTCAACCTCTGCTGTAATATCTGCTCCGTCGCCTGTAAATATGAGGGAATATTCTTCGCCGTTATTTACGATCTCATAGGTAATTCCGTCGCACATTGTACCGGATGCAACAGTCTCGCCCACAAGAGCCTTGTAATCTGTTTCCACACCGGTTTCGATATTGCGGAATTTCATCAGATTTGTCTTTGCAAAGCTCTGCGCCACAGAGCCTTCATATGCAACGATGGTTACATTATCTATGTAATTGGTTGTGGGATTGCTCGATTTATTAGCAAATGCATATGCCGAAACAGAAGTGTCCATTCCAAGAACAGTAAGAGTGCGAAGACTTGAGCAATTTGCAAATGTTCTGTCTCCGATAGCAGTAACCGATGCCGGAACAGTTATCTGAGTAAGCTTTGAATTACCTTTAAACACCTCCGGAAGCAATGCTTCATTCAAATGCTCCGAAAGGATATATTTTTCTATTTTTGAAAGTCCATCGAAGGTATAGCCTGTGTAAAAATCAACAACAGAAGAAATATCCGCAGTGCCTATTATAGGCTCTTCACCTTTATAATATATGGTTGTAATATTTCTGCTTGATTCAAAAGCGCCCTGCATAAGAGTTGTAACATTTCTTGTCATCTCAACAGTTGTGAGTGCAAGCATATTATGAAGTGCCAAAGCACCGATGCTTGTAATATTTTCGCCGATCACTACCTTTTTGATACTGCTGTGGTATTCAGACCAATAGGAGTCCGTACCGCCAAAGGTGGATATTCCCGATTTAAAGGTGGTTCCGGTACCGAAAATATAGAGCGTTTCGTTTTCATATCTCCAATAGACATCATCGCCGCACTCGCCGGCCGTGCCAAGGCTCTCAAATCCTATAGAATTTTCACTTGCAAAGGTATTTCCTATTCTGCCGTCATATGCTGCAATGATAAAAGATGTTCTGCCGCAGAACGCATTTTCATCTATAGTCTCAAGCGAATAAGGAAGAACTATCTTAGCGTTCTCAGGCATCTCGAATGCACCACTTGCAAGAGATTTTATTCCCTCAGAAAGTCTTATTTCAGATACAGAGGAAATATAGTTGTTCCAAGGATATTCGGATGCATCAATGCTTCCCTTTCCGTTGACGGTCAGAATCCCGCCCTGCAATATCCATTCAAAGCCAAGATAATTACCGTATGCAAAAACATTTTCAGATTCATATATCCTTATTTTCTTTGAAACACCTGCGCCCGAAAGCTCAAGTGTTCCGTAAGCCTCTCCTGTATCCTCGGGAGAAAGATAAACCGATTTTATTCCGGAATTTTTCAGCTCATAAAGAGGGGTGATTATGGGGAATGCCAAAATTTCGCTCATGTTTTCGCTTACGATAAAGCTTGAACATTCACAGCCGTCAGTGCCTATAACCTTGAATTGCTTTTCTCCGCTTGGCTGGCTTTCAAAAAGGGATGCCGAAAGATTTATCGCAAGCTCATTTGCTCCATCAAGTGAATTGCCAAGGGCAACAAGATGAACAAGGGATTCAGCATCTGCCGCCATTTTAAGCACGGCCTGTGCCGAAACGCTAAGTGAGCCTTCTCCAACAAGAGCAAAGCTATAGCTACTAAGTCCAAGGGATGATATTTCGGCATTGATTGCCGCAATCGCCTCTGAAGTAGAGTCTGCCGATGTGAAATTATCATCGGGAGATACGATGTATATGATATTTTTCGTATCTGCAGAGGCGAATTCAAGAGCCGACTCATCCTCACAAACGATAGCATCTCTTGCGGTAAGCTTTTTCCAGGCAACGGCAAATTCATCGGCAATTTCATCTCCGATTATGTAAAAAGCATCGCTTCCAAATTGAGAAATTTCGCTTGCATCCTTTGAATGTGTGAAATCAATGGGGTATGTATTTGTCTGACCGTGAGTCTGCCCCTGTCTGAACCTTATAGAGGCATCGGTTCTTAGATTATTGTATATTGTCTGTACACCGTAAACGGGACAGGTAGGATCACCCATTCCTGCTGTTATTACAACATTTGCCTTTATGCGCTTTGCCATGAAAGCAGAATCGAAATAAAGCAATCCTTTTGCAAAATTGGGTCTGTAATGTGTGTGAAGTCTTGTGGAAACCGTGTTGCTTCCAACATCCGCCATCCAAGGCACTCCAGCCTCGCAATATGTGACCTCGGGAACAAGAGCAGCAACGGAAAGTGCCTGGAAACCGCCCTGGCTTCCGCCGGAAACACGGATGTCACTTTCATTCCAAAGTCCCTTCCATGCACCGGTATCAATTCCGTTATATTCGCTCTCTCCGCCATCTGTTCCAAAATATTTCTGAAGGAATCTCACTGCCTGGACATCACGGAGCAACATCCATCTGAAATAGCAGGTATAAGGCGAAGCGTTTTCAGCATCCTTCCAGCCGTAATTTTTTAGACCAAGGTCAGTGTCATAATATGCACCCGGCTGAAGCTGCTCAATACTGTGTGAATTCACAGCAAATGTAACGTAATTATCCTTATATGTGCGAGTTGCCGTATAAACACCATAGCCGAGGAATGTGAGATTAAAGCCCAGCGTTCCTTTTTCCGCATTTTTCGGAACGGTAAGAACACCTGCAGTCCATGTGGCATTCGTTGCCACCATAGATGGGTCGCCTATGCAGTTCACCTTAACTATATAGGTGTCAAAATTTGCATTGGTTGACTCCACCTGCTCAAGATAAAAGAGGTCAGGTGCACACTCGTCAAGAAGGGCAAGCTGTTCCGCCCAAAAGGCGTCGAAATCAAGAGGCTCTGCAAGAGTTGTGTTTAAATCAAGTGCTCCCGCAATGGCACCGCCCTCAAATTTTGTAATTTTACTGTCACTCATCACAGCCTTTGCATAATCGGCAATCTCCATCTCTATGCGAAGCGCACCCGGCTTTGTCATTTTTGTTTTAAGAATGACCGTTCCCGAGGTTGCGTCAGCATATCCGTCGCTATACTGACCGTCATCCCCCTTCATGGTATATTTGAAGAAGGGTGACGTTATCTGCTCGTCATCGGCATAGAGGGTGAAGGTGAATACCATTTCTTCGCCAACCTCATACCTTGTGAAATCCTTGTCTGTCTCGCATTTGAAATATATTTTTTCTACAGCTGCGGTATCAATATCAATTATGCTCCTAAGATCACTCGCAAAAGCGCATACCGTCATAATCGCCGCAAGGATAATAAAGGCAAAAATTATTTTTGTCAGCTTGAATAAGTTATTTTTCATTTCAGTACCTTTCATTAGAAAAGTAAGGACTGCCTCATTTGATATGCACCTCCAAAAGTGTCAACTTTTGGGGTGCATATCATTTTCGAGACAGTCCTTAAAATGTTTTTTACTGCTCGGTAGTGCTGTGCACAGTGCCGCTCAGATCACAATATGTAATCGAATTTGCCGTGCAGAATGCGGCGATATCCGCATTGTAGGTATTTTGCATGATCTTTTTTATATAGTTATTTCCGCTGTCGGAAAATGCAGTTTCGTGAATAGAAACACAGCTATCGGGAAGTATCAGAGTGTTGAGGGACGAAAGATCGTCAAAGGCAAGATTCCCGATGCTTACGATGGGCGCACCTGTAAGGTCAATTGTGCCCTCCGCAGGCTCGGCTGTATCTCCGCACCAGATCGCCTTAAGATCTGCCCGTCTGTAAGCTCCCTTCAGCATGTTTGCACCGAGATTGGTGATGCTGCTCGGAAGATGGAGCTTTGTGGGAATATTGGTAACATTGATAAAGAGATTTGTTGTTTCAACAGAGTCAATATATGAAAAGTCGGAAAGACCTGTCTCATGCTCTCTCATAATACCGTCTCCGAGAGCGCAGTAAACGGTTTTTATATTTGGACAATGATAGAAAGCATGTGACTTCATGGTCTCAAAGGTCTCGGGGTAAACGAGGGTATGAAGATCGAGCTGGGCAAAGGCATATGTGCCGCCAACTCCCGTTATTCCGTGGTCGATTACAACCGTCTTGATTTTTGCGTCGTTTGCTGCTGTGAGAACGGGATTTGTTATAGCATAATCCGCCGATCTGTTGCTTGAAAGCTGATGCTTAACATCCCATGCTGTGCCGGGAATGTTGCCGCTTCCCCTGTAAATAAGCACCCAAGAGTCATTTTTAGGGTCATTTACGACTGTCAGCTTTATTGTGCTTACCTCGGTCTTTCCGCAAGCGGAAATTTCCTTCAAGGTAAAGGTATCTCCAAATGTGTCGGATGTGGTATAGTCTGTGCCCTCGGTAAGGGTAACAACGCCCGTGAGAAGCGTGCTCCAAACTGCGGCATCGTCCGAGTTTTTGGAGCTTATTGCGCCATTCACATACATATCAAGTGTTGTCTGATAGAGGTTTATAAGTCTGTTTTCATAATCCTCATAATCCGCATAGGCGATAACTGTTTCGCCATTCGGGTCGGTATAGACAGAATAAGCGCAGAAATAAAGATCTTCATTTATTCTTGTTTTATAATCGACAACCGCAAGACAATAGCTTATAATGCCGTCTTTTTCCTCAAGAATTTTGTTTACATACTTGCCGCCGCTCCAAACGGCTGCCTTATAGCCCTTGGTAGTCAGCTCAAGGGTTTCGGGATCAAGAGTTGCACCATAGCCGTTTGCAGTGTAGGCATCGGTGGGCATTGCTATTGCGCCAAACTCAACGAGTGTATAGCCAAGCTCATTTTCAAGCTTGTCACTATATGTCTTATCAAAGCTGAAAAGTCCGCGCAGACCGTTATAATCCTTCAGTCTTATTGCATATCCGTCCATTGAAATGCCCCATCTTGTTTCGGGTGCATCAACAACATCAAGCTCGAAAGTAAATTGATTGCTCTCATATAGATATTGCTCTCTGATGGTTGAATAATATTCCACCTGAACAGTTTTTCCGTCCTCGGAGAAATGGAACATGGCAACCATTCCAACACCGCCCTCGGAGGTGTAATCGGCATCAACGCCCTGAGGATTGATGAGCATCTGAGTTACGGTATTGCCGTTTTCTCCCGTATCCTGTCTCATAGCGATTTTTTCGCTGCTTATATGTCCCGAAAGAACGAGGACAATATTTTCATGCTTTTTTATCAGCTTATCCCACATCTCATCACCGTCATTATAATCCTCGCCGCCCCAAGCAGACGGAGAACTGTAGTTGGCAGCATCAAGAAGGCTTCCGTCTCTGTGCAAATATGCATGAGTGGTTATGATAACATTGTGATAGGGATGTGCGTCGATGACCTTGTTTGCCCATGCGATTATATCATCCTTTGCACCGAAATCAAGGCACATTACCATATACTGAATGCCTCCAACGGTGAAGGTATGATATGTATTGACCATGCTTCCTTCTTCGTATGCACCGGCAATGACATTTTTATAGTCAGCATAGGGAATATATTTGTTAAAATTCTGTATGGTTTCATGGTTTCCTCTGATAAGAGAATATGGAACGATTCCATCCATGCGCCTTATCTGCGCCATGTCATTTACCCATTCGGCTTCTGTGTTCTGGTCGGTGATATCACCAAGTCCCATAACGAACTTAATATTTTTCGATTCGACATTGTCAATGACATAATCATATATCTTTGCCATGTTATCAGGGTTGTCTCTTGATACGATCTGAGTATCACCGATGATCGCCATTGAATAGGCATAGTCCTCCAAAGGTGCTTTTTCATCCAGCCACATTTCAGTTGCCGATGCAAGCAATGTGCCTACCGTCAAAAAGCAGGAAAGAATGGCAACGAAAAGCATCAATTTGTTTTGTTTTTTCATCTTTGGTTCTCCTTAATGTTCATTTTGTTTAAGAATAAACAGAATCCTCTCCAACCTCAATATCTCCTGATCCGATATTATACTCATTTCCCATAAGATCGCAGTAGGAAATCGAATTTGCCGTGCAGAATGCGGCGATATCCGCATTGTAGGTATTTTGCATGATCTTTTTTATATAGTTATTTCCGCTGTCGGAAAATGCAGTTTCGTGAATAGAAACACAGCTATCGGGAAGTATCAGAGTGTTGAGGGACGAAAGATCGTCAAAGGCAAGATTCCCGATGCTTACGATGGGCGCACCTGTAAGGTCAATTGTGCCCTCCGCAGGCTCGGCTGTATCTCCGCACCAGATCGCCTTCGTGTTTCCTCTGCCGTAAGAGCCGCTCAGCAGTTTTGCATCAATGGTTGTGATATTAGCGGGCAAATGGAGCTTTGAGGGAATATTTGAAACATTTATATAGAGATTTGTACCCGTGAATGAATCTATATAAGAATAATCCGCAAGACCTTCTTCGACATCTCTCATAATACCGTCTCCGTGTGCACAGTAAACTGTTTTTATATTGGGACAGTGATAAAAAGCATATGCCTTCATAGTCTCAAAGGTCTCGGGGTAAACGAGGGTATGAAGATCGAGCTGTGCAAAGGCATATGTGCCGCCAACTCCCGTTATTCCGTGGTCGATGACAACAGTTTTGATCTTTGCATCGTTTGCTGCTGTGAGAATGGGATTCGTTATGGCATAAGAAGCACCTCGCTGACTTGCAAGCTGATGCTTAACATCCCATGCTGTTCCGGGAATGTTGCCGCTGCCTCTGTAAATAAGCACCCAAGAATCGTTTTTAGGGTCATTTACAACGGTCAGCTTGATGTCGCTCACCTCTGTCTTGCCGCAAGCGGAAAATTCCTTCAGGGTGAAGGTGTCTCCGAATGTGTCGGAGGTGGTATAGTCTGTTCCTTCGGTAAGGGTGACA